>JAVHWE010000166.1:0-19502 GCA_032160285.1 Micromonosporaceae bacterium
CGACGAGGGC
Source organism: Micromonosporaceae bacterium (assembly GCA_032160285.1). Classification (GTDB taxonomy): domain Bacteria; phylum Actinomycetota; class Actinomycetes; order Mycobacteriales; family Micromonosporaceae; genus Planosporangium. The sequence continues at coordinate 11 of JAVHWE010000166.1, forward strand.
CAGCGCCTCGCGGAAGTCCAGCAGGCCGGCGACCACGATGCGGTACGCGAACACGGTCGCGGACAGCGAAGGCGGTGCCGTGGACACCACCCGTCGACGCAGCGCCTCCAAGCCGGCCAACCGCGCGTCCACCCGTCGCAGCACGCTGTCCACCGCCGCCGGGGCGCTGACCGAGCCGCGTCGCTGCTGATAGCTGTGCACCTCGGTGTCGGTAGCGGCGGCCTGCCTGTTGAAGGCGTCGACCGTCGCGGCGCCCGCGGTGCCCGACAACAGCACGGCCGCGGCCGCCCGCTCCCGTTGTACCGTCCGCACCACGGCGGACGCGTCGGCGGCCAGCGCCACCAGATTTCGTGCCTGACCGGCACGCGTCGCCTGGCCGACCGAACCCCACACCACCACCACACCGAGCGCCAGCACCGCGGCCAGCGGCAGCGCGACGATCGGCGTCAGCTTCAGGGCGATCCGCGCGTTGGCCAACCGGGGCCGGCGGCGCACCGCGGTCGCGTGACGCACCCGCCGGCGGGTCACCCGCGCACCGCCCGCGCGGTCAGTGGCCGGTACCCGATGTGTGCGGCGCCCCGTCCGGCGCGGCACGGCGGCCGCAGCATGGCGACCGCCGATACGCCAGGCCCCGCCGGCCGGTGGAACGGATGAGTGGAAACGGCTGGTGGAAGGGGATTCGCTGTGGTCGGGATGTAATGCAACATGCCGTCCACACCCGTTACCTCCCGTCGAACCGCCGTCAGCGGCGGGTACTCACCGGACGGGCTGATGAGTCCGTCGCCCACCGGTCAGTGTGTGGGGCCACTTTGGACTCCCCACCCTAACGCCTGGCCGACGTCGCGGAAGACCATCGGATCGAACGAAGCGACGCCTCGCCGCGCGTTGGGCACAACACGACTTTCCGGACATCATCCGAACCGTCGCCCAGTGTGACGGCGTGGTTTCCTCGGTACGGCGCGGCGACCCGGTGTGCCAGCAGACGCGCGGCGGGGTCGTGGCGTGGGACGGGGCCGTCCGGGCGGTGCGAGCACAGTCCGGACGGCCCCGCACATTGATGACTGACGGTCAGCCGGCGGGCGGCGCGAAGAACTCCAGCGCGATGTTGTCCGGGTCGGAAAACGACAGGCCCGAACCGTACGGGGCGTCGATGATCCCGCCGTGCTCGATGCCGAGCTCGTCCAGCCGCTGCTGCCACTTCTCCAGCTCGGCCCGGTTCGGGCAGCCGAAAGAGACGTGGTCCAGGCCGGGCCGGTACGGGTGGAAGGCGCCGGTATCGCGCAGGCCGCCGGGGAAGACGTGCAGGCCGAACAGCTGGTCGCCGATCGCGTACACGATATGGCGGAACGGTCCGGTGTCCTCGTCGAGGACGGGTTGCGCACCGATCAGCCGGGTGTACCACGGCACGCTGACGGCGGGGTCGGAGATGGTGATGGCGACGTGGGTGAGGCCGGGGAATGTGGGCATGAGGCGGTGCTCCCTTACGGACGGGCTTCGTAGACGATGTTGAACGGGGTCTCGGTGACCCGGCGGAACCGGGTGAACCCGGCATCCGCGGCCAACCGGCGTACCGGTTCCTCGCCGGCCTGCGCGCCGAGAGCGTATCCGCCGCTCTGCGACAGCGCGTTCGGAACGCACAGGAACGTGGAGAGCGAATAGTAGATTCGTCCGACCGGGTTGAGGTTGTCGGCGACCGAGTCACCCGCGAACGGTTCGACCACCATCCACGCGCCGTCCGGCTTGACGACGCCCCGGATCTGCCTGGCCGCGCCGAGCGGGTCGCCCATGTCGTGCAGCGAGTCGAACGTGGTCACCAGGTCGTACGGCCCGCTGTTGACGGACTGCGCGGAGGTGACCTCGAACCTGACCCGATCGGTGAGACCGGCCTCGGTGGCCCGCTTGCGCGCCTGGTCGATGGAGTCGACGTGGTAGTCCGAGCCGACGAAGGTCGACCGCGGGTACCGCGCCGCCATCAGCAGGGTCGACGCGCCGTACCCGCACCCCACATCGGCCACCCGGGCGCCCGCCCGTAGCTTCTCCTCCATCCCGTCGAGCGCGGGAAGCCAGCTGGCGACGAGGTTGGCGCTGTAGCCGGGCCGGAAGAACCGCTCGCAGCCGGCGAAGACGTCGTCGTCGTGCTGGTGCCAGCCCACCCCGTCGCCGGTGCGGAACGCCTCGGTGATCCGCGGCTCGGCGCGCAGGGCGCCCAGCGCCAGCTGGAAGGCACCGGGCACGTACACCGGACCGTCCGGGTTGGTGAGCGCGAACGCCTGTTCCTCGGTCATCGAGTACGTGTCGTCGGCCGGGTGGTACTCCACGTACCCGCCGGCGGCCTGGCCGCGCAGCCACTCCTCGACGTAGCGCGGGACGGTGCCGGTACGGGCGGCCAGCTCGGCCGCGCGCTGCGGCCGGTCGGCCAGGGCCCGGTACAGGCCCAGCCGGTCGCCGACCACCACGTTGCCGGCCGCGGCCGTGGCGCCGAGATCACCCACGAACGTGTGCAGGAAATCCATCAGCCTGTCTTCGTTGATCGCCATCGTGTCCTCCTCAGATGTTCGGCACCTGAAGATGTACGCGCCAACGGGCGGGGTCTGAATCGGCAGCGGTCGCGTAGCCCGGGGCGACGGCCTACCTAATTCTGGCGGGGGAGGACACCTAGCTCGGCGGCGCGGGCCGCGACGTCGCGCCGGCTGTGCAGCCCCAGCTTGGCGAAGACGGCGGCGACGTGGGCGTCGACGGTACGCACGGACAGCACGAGCCGCTCCGCGATCTCGGCGTTGGTCAGGTTCTGTCCGAGTAGCCGCAGCACGTCCAGCTGGCGTTCGGTCAGGCCGGCCGGGTTCTGCCGGGTACCTTCGACGGGTCCACGCGGGATGCGCGCAACACCCACCTCCCGCAGTCGGGCGCGCACGCGCCGGGCGAGGGGCTCGGCGCCGAGCGCGTCCAGCTCGGCGAGCGCCGCCAGCAGGTCGGCCGGGTCCGGGCTGTCCGCCAGGGCGGCCGCGTACTCATACGGGCAGCCGGCGGCGCGCCACGCCACCGCCGCCTCCCGCCAGCGGCCGGCCGCCTGCAACGCGTACGGGTGCGCCGACTCCGCCGGCTGGATCGGGCGGCCGAACCTGGTCATCCAGTACGCCAGCTCGTCGCGCAGCGGTGCGACGCCGAGCCGGCAAGCCTCGGCGTACGTGGCCTCCAGCGCGGTGACCGCGCCCGGATCGCCGCCGTGCAGCCAGGCCGCCTCGGCCCGGGCGGCGGCGGCCGGGCCGGTGCGCTGCAGTTCCCGCAGCTCCTCGGCCACCTGCCAGGCCTGCGTCACCAGCTCCGTGGCACCCGGCTGGCCCCGCCGCACCCGGATCCGGGCCAGGACGACCAGGGCGGGGCTACGCATCGACTTCGGTGAATCGGTCGCGAAGTCGGCCGCCCGTACGGCCTCGTCCCAGTGGCCGGTGGCCAGTTTCAGGATGCCCAGCTCGACGTTCATGTACGTGAGGAACATCCGGTGCTCGGCGCAGTCGGCCAACTCCATCGCCTCGGCCAGGTACCGCTCGGCCGCGGCGAAGCCGAGGTCCTCCATCAGGTTCCAGATCAGGTTGACGTACGCCCGGCAGGCGTGCTCGACCTCCCCGGCGGCCACGGCGACGCGCAGGCTCGCCTCGATCGTCGGCTGCCCCTGCGGGTCCCCCATGCGCCACTTCGCCTGGCCGACGTTGTTGAGGGCATGCGACAAGGTCGCGGCATCGTGCGTCTCGCGGGCCAGCCGGACGGCACGCTCGCCCCACTCGATCGCGTCGTTGTGCCGCTCAGCCAGCATGTGCAGCTGGGACTGGTTGCTGTAGGCCATCGCGAGCAGCCGGGCGTCGCCGGCGTCCGCCAGTACCGCGATCGCGTCGGCGCCGGCCCGCTCGGCGGCCGACCGGTGCCCGCACCACCACTCCACCCGGGACAGCCACCGCAGGCTCACGCCCAGCAGGCGGGGGTCGCCGAGGGTCCGGCGCAGGCTCACCGCCTCGCGTTGGGCGGCGAGCGCGGGCGCGTCGTCACCGTTGGTGTAACACTCGATCGCGTACCGGTCGAGCAGATCCGCCCGCTCGGCCGGCGGGTACGCGGACCGGCTGTCCAGCGCGAGGCGCAGGTGCGCGGCAGCCTCCCGATGGGAGCCGGCCGCGCTCGCCTCGGCTGCTGCCCGGGGCGCGTACCGGGCCACCGCCGCCGCGTCACCGGCCTCGGCCGCGTGGTGCACGATGGCCGACAGGTCGCCACCGTCGGCGTCCAGCAGCGCGGCGAGCACCCGCTGGTTCAGCTCGATGCGGCGCGCCGCCGGCAGGGAGTCGGCGATGGCGCGGCGGATCAGCTCGTGCCGGAAGCTCACCCGGGTCGGGGCGACCGTGACCAGCCCGTGCCGCTCCGCCGCCGCCAGCGCCGCGACGCCGCCGGCGACGAGGCGGTCGACGAGCCACCGCTCCAGGGCGGACGGGACGACGGCGAGTTGCTCCAGCGCGTCCTGGGTGGCCGGGTCAACGGTCCGGGTCCGGGCGAGCACCGCGTCGACGATGGTCGGCGGGGGATGCCCCGCGTCGCCGGCCGCGATGACCTCGGTGACGAAGAACGGGTTGCCGGACGTGACCGCGTACACCTGTCGCGAGTCCAGCGCACTCGCGGCGCTCAACTGCCCGACCGCCGCCGGGGACAGCCGGGCCAGCGGCAACCGGCGTACCGGCGCGCCGCGTGAGACCAGCCCCAGCAGGTGCTGCAGCGGATGCCCCCGCCCGATCTCGTCGTCGCGGTACGTCATCAACAGCACCACCGGCAGCCCGGCCACCCGGCGGACCAGGTACCGCAGCACGTCCAGGGTGGCCTCGTCGGCCCAGTGCACATCCTCGACGACGAGTACCGTCGGGTGCCCGGCCCAGCTCAGCTCCGTACGCAGCGCATCCAGCAGCTGGTTGCGGTCACCGGCCTCCTCCAGCGCCCGGGTCAGCGCGGTGCCGACGCTGCCGATCAGATCGCGGAACGGGCCGAGCGCCCGGCGGGTGGCCAGGTCGTCGCAGTACCCGACGAGCAGCCGCCCCTCGGCGGGCAGTACCGACCGGATCGCCCCGACGAGGACGGACTTGCCGATCCCGGCCTCGCCGCACACGAGTACCACCGAGCCGTGACCGGCGGCTGCCTCCTGCGCGGCAGCGGCCAGCTCCGCCAGCTCGTGCTCGCGCTCCAGCATCAACCGACCCACCCCCGCATCGTCGCACGCAGCGCGCTGACTCCCGCGCGAGCGTGCGGCCGCCGGACCGTCGATACCCTCGGGGTGCGGCCCGGCAATGCCGGGTACCCGGGTCCCTCGACGCCGATCTCCAGCGGTGTCCGCAGCCGTCGCCCGGCACGTTCACGACGCCTGGCTCAGTGCCGTAATCAGCCGATTGACGGCGTCGTCCGGGCCCGGTACGGCGGGGTGGCGTTCGCGGTCGTGAATCTTCGCGCGGACCTGATCGGCCTCGGGATGGTCGAGCCCGCCGAGGATGTCGAGTGCCTGTTGCCACGCCGTTCGGGCCGCGTCGAGGTCGCCGACCGCGTCGTGGGTGTCGCCCAGACGGGCCAGCGACAGGGCTTCGTAATAGCGGTCGCCGAGCGCGCGGTACAGGTCCAGTGCGTGGTGGTAGCAGGTGACCGCCCGCTGGTGGTGCCCGAGCTGGCGGTGGACGTAACCGAGGCTGTCCCAGGCGTCGGCCTCGCTCTGGCGGAAGCCGAGGTCCACGTTCAGGCTCAGGGCTTCGCCGCAGCTCGCGAGGCTCTGCTGGTACTCCTCCAGGTGGGCGTGCAGCCAACCGACCATGTTGAGCGTGACGGCCTCGCCTCGGCGGTTGCCGCTGGCCCGGTTGACGTCGAGTGCCAGTTGAGCGTGGCTGAGCGCGTCGCGATACCGGCCCTGCCGCTCGAAGAGCTGGGCCATCGCCAGGTTGACCCCCGACCGGCCGTCGTCGTCGGCCAGCTCGTCGTAGATCTCGAGCGCGCGTCGGAAGTGGGCATCGGCGTCGTCGTAGCGGCACAACCGCATGTGGGCGCGGCCGGCGAGCCGGTGGGCGGAGGCCTGACCGGGCCGATCGCCCAGGCGCCCGGCGGCATCGATGGCGGACTGTTGGCTGGTGGCCCAATGCCGCCAGTGGCCCTGCCGTTCGAGAAACCTGGCGGTGGCCCAGGCCAGTTTCCAGGTGTGGGTATCGAAGCCGGCGTCGCCGGCCTGCTCGATGGCGGTCAGCAGCACCTGCCGCTCCGTGGTGAACCAGGCCAGCGCCCGCCCGGAATCGGCGATGTTCTCGGTGCGGACCCCGGGCTGGGCGGGCGCCAGCGTGATCGGGTCCCGGAGCGGGTCCATCAGGCGGGCGGCGGTGTGCGCCGTGTGCAGGTAGTGGTCGAGGCTGCGGTGGACGGCCCGGTGTCGTTCGACCTCGCTGTCGTGTGCCTGGGCCAACTCGGTGGCATAGGCCCGCAGCAGGTCGTGGAAGCCGTAGCGACCCGGGTGCTGCTCCGTGATCAGGTGGGCACGGGTCAGCTCAGCCAGCTGCCGGCGCGTGTCGGCGGCCGACAGGCAGGCGAGGCTGGCCGCGGCGGCCGCCGAGATGTCCGGACCGGGGTGCAGCCCGAGCAGCCGGAACAGCCGGGCCGCGCCGCCGGTCAGCGTGTCATAGGACCAGGTGAATACGGCCCGGACGTCCGTCATGGCATCGCCGGCGGTCAGCACGTTGAGGCGGTGGCGGCTGTCGGTCAGCTCGGCCGCCACGGCGGCGAGTGGGAGATCGCGGCGGGTCACCGACCGCGCGGCCACGATGGTGAGGGCCAGCGGCAGCCTGGCGCACCGGATGATGATCTCGCCAACGGCCGACGCGTCGGCGGCGGTCCGCTGCCGACCCAGCCGGCGGGCCAGCAGCTCCCGGGCGTCCACCTCGGGTAGCAGGTCGAGGGTCAGCGGAGTGGCGCCGTCCGTGGCGATCAGACTGGTGAGTTGGTCGCGGCTGGTCACCAGCACCACGACCGTCGGCGTACCGGGCAGCAGCGGCCGGACCTGGTCGGCGTCGCGGGCGTTGTCCAGGACGACCAGCATCCGCCGGCCCGCGAGCAGGCTCCGGTACAGCGCCGCCTGGTTGTCCAGGCCGATCGGGGTGCGCTGCGGCGATACGCCCAGGGCGCCGAGGAGTCCACCGAGCGCGTCGGCCTCCGCCACCATCGACCCGGCACCACCGTACCCGTGCAGGTTGAGGTAGAGCTGTCCATCCGGGTACCGGGCGGCGGCCCGGTGCGCCCAGTGCACAGCGAGCGCGGTCTTGCCAACCCCGGCGGTGCCGGAGATCGCCGAGATCGCCACGGTGGGGCTGCGTTCGGCGAGCTCCAGGCACCGGTCCAGGTCGGCGAGTTCGGCGCGGCGACCGGTGAATCCCACCACGTCGGCCGGCAACTGTCGCGGGATCGTCGACCGGTCCGATGTGGGCGCGGCCCCGTCCGGCCCGACCGGTACCGTCGACCGGCGGCGGTTCTCCTCGACGCGGTCCCGTGCCGTGGCGTACGCGCCCTGCTCGGTCGGCGTGGCGCCGAGCAGCCGGACGAGCCCGTCGAGCCGGTCCGTCGGCGGCACCACGGTACCGCCGAAGTACTCCGCCACGACGCCGTGCGACCAACCGGTCCGGGACGCGATCTCGCGAAAACTCAGCACGGTGTCGTCGCGCGCCCGGGCGTGGCGGCGCCGCAGGGCGCGCAGCGCCGCCCCCAGATCCGCGACGGTCCGAACCCGGTCCAGGCCCGGGGACACCGGCTGCGGTATCTGCCCGCCCGGCCGGCTGTCCATCGTGCCTCCTCGACCGATCACGCGGGGCTGTCGGCACCCGACGTACCTCGACCGCTGTCCGCGTGTCGGCGGGGCGGTCATTCGCCCGCGCCGCCACGTCAGGCGGTGATCGGCCCTGTTCGGGAGGCCACCAGCATCGTATCGGAGTATGTGATGCTCCCACCGGCCCGGCGTACCGGCGCCCGGCGACCGCACAAACGTGAAATCAACCCGCCCGATCCACGATGGATCGGGCCGGATATCCCTCCCGCACCCGCGTCCAGGGGCTCGGGCGCGACGGCGGCGCTGGGCGCTCCGCGACAGGTGTCGCCAAAGCGACAGTCGGGGCGTTGCCGGGGCGGGTGCGGTCGGCGCCCGGCCGGCGTGCGGCGGCCCGGTGATCCCGCGAATGCCGGGTCGTCGGCTCTGACGTGCTGCTTGTCCATCCGGATCAACGGGTCTCCGTCCGGTCGATCACCGAGTTGATGATCTCGTAGCGGCGCGGGGTCGGGGCCGCGCGTGTTCAACGGTGTCCGACGGTGTCCGACATCCCCGGCGGGCCGGCGGCGGCTCTGCCACCATCGGCCACCGTAAACGGGGACCAGCCGGGTCGGTCGATCCGGACGTAGGGAGGGACCATGTCGATGGCACGAACATCCTGGCGGACGATCACCGTTGCCCTCGTGGCGACGCTCGCCGCCGCCGTGGCGTCACCGGGACGCGGCAACGCCGCACCGGACGGTACCGCCGCACCGCTGCACGTCTCGGCGGGCGACGTCGTCAAGGGCAGCTACATCGTGATCTACCGTACCGACGCCGGATCGGCGGCGAAGGGCACGGCCGAGTCCCGGGTGCGCGCCGGCGGCGGGCGGCTCACCCAGCGGTACACGGCCGGGGTGGCCGGCTTCGCGGCGACCCTGTCCGACGCGGCGCTGGACACGGTCCGCCACGATCCGAGCGTCGCGTATGTGGAGACCGACTCGCTGATCCATCTCGACACCGGGGCCGCGCCGAGTTGGGGGATCGACCGGATAAACCAGCGCCGGTTGCCGCTGGACGGGCTCTACTGGGCCAACGACAACGGCGCCGGGGTGAACGTCTACGTCGTCGACACGGGCGTCCGGGCCACCCATGTGGAGTTCGGCGGTCGGGCCACCCTGGACGCCAACTTCGTCGGTGACGGCCGCAGCGACGACTGTATCGGCCACGGCACGCATGTGGCCGGCACCGTCGGCGGCGCCACCGTCGGGGTGGCCCCCCGGACCCGCATCCACGCGGTACGCGTCTTCGGCTGCGCCGGTACGTCACCCACCTCGACGATCATGGCCGGGGTCAACTGGGTGACCGCGAACGCCCAACGGCCCGCGGTCATCAACATGAGCATCGGCGGCGGGATCGACGCCGCGCTGGACGCCTCGGTGACCGCGGCGATCAACGCCGGCATCACCACCGTCGTCGCCGCCGGCAACGACGCCGACGACGCGTGCAACCACTCGCCGTCGCACGTGGCGGCCGCCGTCACGGTGGCGAACTCGACCGCCGCCGACGCCCGCTCGGCCAGTTCCAACTTCGGCTCGTGCGTGGACCTGTTCGCGCCCGGCACCGCGATCATCTCGGCGTGGAACACCGGCGACACCGCAGCGGCGAGCCTGACCGGCACGTCGATGGCGTCTCCGCACGTGGCCGGCACCGCCGCGCTGTACCTGCAGCGGCACCCGGGGGCGACGCCGCAACAGGTCCGCGACTTCATCGTGGGCCGAGCCACGCCCGGCGTGATCACGGATGCCCAGGCGGCGCCCAACCTGCTGCTGTACTCGACCTTCGACGCCGCCGCCGACTACAACGGCGACGGAGTCACCGACGTCGCCGTCTGGCGGCCGTCGGACGGCAACTGGTTCGCCCGGGGCCTGTTCACCACGCAGTGGGGTGCTCCCGGGGACATTCCGGTACCGGGTGATTACAACGGCGACGGGATCACCGACCTCGCCGTGTGGCGACCGTCCAGCGGTACCTGGTTCGTCCGCGGGATCGCCACCGTGCAGTGGGGTGCTCCCGGCGACATTCCGGTGCCGGGTGACTACAACGGCGACGGGATCACCGACTTCGCCGTGTGGCGACCGTCGAGTGGCACCTGGTTCGTGCGCGGCCTCTTCACCGTGCAGTGGGGCGTTGCCGGGGACGTACCGGTCGCCGGTGACTACAACGGCGACGGCCGCACCGACGTCGCGGTCTGGCGACCGGCCGAGGGCAACTGGTACGTCCTGGGCATCTCCACCACCCAGTGGGGTGTGGTGGGGGACGTCCCGGTACCCGCCGACTTCAACGGCGACGGGGTCACCGATATCGTCGTGTGGCGACCGTCGAGTGGTACCTGGTTCGTGCGCGGCCTCTTCACCGTGCAGTGGGGCGTCGGCGGGGACATTCCGGTCGCGGGGGACTTCACCGGCGACGGCCTGACCGAGATCACGGTCTGGCGCCCGTCCGAAGGAAACTGGTACGTCCGACTTGTCACCACGGTGCAGTGGGGAGTGCCCGGAGACGTACCGGTGGCCTGAGAGACGGATGGGCGATCCGGGGACGTGGTGGACCTGAGTGGGGCCCGCCACGTCCCCGGCGCGCGGCACCGAGCGGACGGACGGGTGTCCGGACCGTCGATGGGTTCGTATCCGTGGAGACGAAGACTTCTCGATACCGTCCGGGTAGCGTGCGCGGGAAAGCGCTCTCTTATAGCCGTGGTCGGCCTTCCGAGCCGCGACCGGCGGGCGCCCTGGACGCAGGGCGGCCGCCGTCCCCGGGACGGATGGGCGACCCCACCGAGAAGGTAGGTCGTACGTCATGGCATTGGTCCGCGTCCTCGGAAGGGCACCCACGGGCCCTGACGGGACCGCGCCGGGGAGGCACCGGTTCAGCCGGTGGCTGCTCGTCGGGGTTGCCGTCCTGGTGACCACTCCGTCCGTCGTCACCGGGGGTGCCGCCGCCGCCGCTCCGGCGCACTCGCCGCCAACCGCCGGTCAGCCCGGCTTCGGACCGAACGTGAAAATTTTCGATCCGGCCATGCCGACGAGCGAGATCCAGGCGACCGTCGATGCGATCGCCCGCCAGCAGGTCGACAACGAGATGGGTACCCAGCGGTACGCGCTGCTGTTCAAGCCCGGCACGTACGGCACACCCGACCACCCGCTGATCTTCCAGGTGGGCTACTACACCGAGGTGGCCGGGCTGGGGGTCTCGCCGACCGATGTGACGATCAACGGGCACGTCGACGTCTACAACCGGTGTCTGACCCCGACCAACTGCATCGCCCTGGTCAACTTCTGGCGGTCGCTGTCGAACCTGACGATCAACGTCGCCGGTCTGTCCGGGTGCCGGGCAGCGGGCAACTTCTGGGCCGTCTCGCAGGCGGCCCCGATGCGGCGGGTCAACATCACCGGCGGCGGCCTCACGTTCATGGACTTCTGCACGGCGGGTCCGCAGTACGCGAGCGGCGGCCTCCTGGCCGACTCCGTGGCCGGCGCCATCACCAACGGGTCACAGCAGCAGTTCCTGGTCCGCAACAGCACCATCGGCCCCTGGTCGAACGCGGTATGGAACCAGGTCTTCGCCGGTGTACGCGGTGCGCCCGCGCAATCCTTCCCGACGCCGCCCTACACCACGCTGCCCACCACCCCGGTGAGCCGCGAGCGGCCGTACCTGTTCGTCGACGCGGCCGGCAGGTACCGGGTGTTCGTCCCGGCCACCCGGACGGACACCGCGGGGCCGACCTGGCAGCACGGTCCCACACCAGGCCACTCGATCCCCCTGTCGGACTTCTTCCTGGCGAAGCCGTCCGACTCCGTGACGACCATCAACCGCCAGCTGGCCCGCGGAAAGAATCTGATCTTCACCCCCGGCGTGTACGACGTTGACCGGTCCATCATGATCTCCAGGCCCGGCACCGTCGTGCTGGGCCAGGGCGTCGCGACCCTCACGGCCGTCCGCGGTGCGGTGCCGCTGCGGGTCGCGGACGTCAAGGGCGTCGACATCTCCGGCATCATGATCGACGCCGGCCCGGTCAACTCGCCGGTCCTGCTGCAGCTCGGCACCCAACGTCGTGATCGCGACCACGGGCGTGACCACGACGGCCGCGACGAGCGGTCCAACCCGACGGTGCTGCACGACGTGTACTTCCGCATCGGCGGACCACACGTCGGCAAGGCAACCGTCAGTCTCGAAGTCAACAGTGACAACGTCCTGCTCGACCACCTCTGGGCCTGGCGCGCCGACCATGGCGTCGCCGGTTCGGTCGGCTGGGATGTCAACACCGCCACCACCGGGCTCATCGTCAACGGTGACAACGTGACCGCCACCGGCCTGTTCGTCGAGCACTACCAGAAGTACAACGTCATCTGGACCGGCGAGAACGGTAAGACGATCTTCTTCCAGAACGAGTTGCCGTACGACTCGCCGGACCAGGCCCACTACCAGCACCAGGGTGTCCTCGGCTGGGCCGCCTACAAGGTGGCGGATCGGGTCCGAACCCATGAACTGTGGGGCGGGGGCAGCTACGTGTTCTTCAATGTCAACCCGTCCATCCACGCGACCCGCGGCTTCGAGGTGCCGGTCACGCCGGGTGTGAAGATGCACGACCTGCTCACCGTCAACCTGAGTGCCGGAACGATCGACCACGTCGTCAACGACACCGGGGCCCCGGTCACCACCGCGGCCATCGGAGTCCCCAGCTACCTGGTCAGCTACCCGTAACCGCCGGGCAACGCGGCAACCGGCCGGTACCGACCGGTTGCCGCGTTACCGTCAATCCGTCAGGTGCCCGCGGCCGGCGACGCCGTTGATCGGCCTCGCCGATCCTGCCGGCGACCGGCCGGCCGGTGTTTCAACCCGGTCCGGTTGAGAAGCTGGCCGACCGGGCGACCGGGGCGCCGTTGCGGCGCGCGAAGGCCGACCCATCGCAGGAGGGCCAGCCTTCGCATGACAGCTACCGTCGGCCATCACCGACGGCTTCTCACTGCGCTGCACGGTTCGCGGCGACTCAGCTCCGCCAGCGATGAGCGGCTTCGGCCGGGGATACCGCATGGACCAGCGGAGGGCAGGTCACTTGATTCGCAGGACCGTCGGCCATTACGCGCCCGGGATGCTGGCCACACTGGTCGGCTCGCTCATCGTGCTGACGCTGGTGCCGGCCGCCTCGTCGTATGTCGCGTGGCAGGTCGTGATGGTGGTGTTCGCGGTCGTCATCTTCCTGGCGCTGTCGATTCTGGCCCATAACCGGCACCTCTGCGAGCGATGTATCGCGGCCATGCCGCTGGACGCCGCCACGGTGGCCGGTCGGTACGCTGTCCGATTCCGGGTCGCGCACCTTTTTGAGCGCAAGCTCTTCGCCCTCTGTTATTTGACCACCGTGGTGGGCTCCGCTCTCCTGTACTTTCACCCGATCGCCAGGTACGGATGGGCCGCGGTCCAGGCTTCCCTGATCTATCTGCTGCTCGTCTACGTTACCCATCAACGGCTTCAGCCGTGGTGCCCGCACTGCCGCAACGGCGGGCAGGAACAGACCACGCCAACGACACCGAGTCCGGTGACCACCGGGCTCTGACACCGGCGCGGGCCGGTGACGCTAGCCACCCGGAACGTCACAAGCGGCGCGTTCACGGTACCGGCGAATCCGACTGCCGATCGGTCTCGCGGGCAGCGGTCGCGTGGGTCTGGTCATTCGTGGATCGGCTGAGCCCTCGGCCTCAACGGCTCCCGGCGCTCGCCAGCCGTGCCTCCAGAGAGGTTCGGCAGACCGGCCATTCCGAATCGACGATGGAATACATCGCGGAATCCCGTAGTAGCCCGTCCTCTCCGGGCGCCCAGGACCGCGACCAGCGTCGCAGCACGCCCTCGAAACGAGCGCCCGCGCGCTCGATCGCATTGCGGGACAGGTTGTTGCGGGCGTCGGTCTTGAGGTCAACGCGGATTACCCGCCACTTCTCGAATGCATTGGCGAACAGCAGTAACTTCGCCTCGGTGTTGAGCCCGGTGCCCTGCGCCGAGGCGGCCAGCCAGGTGAAGCCCACCTCGACCGCGTAAAGCGCCTCGCCGTCCGGCCACAGCCGTGGATCCCAGTAAGCGGTGGAGCCCACCGCGCGTCCGGTCGCCCTCGCCACCTGCGCATACGGCGCCAGCGTCCCGGCAGCGGCCCGGGTCAACTGCGCGTCGATATAGTCGCCCACCTCGGCGGCGGTCGGTACCCAGGTGAATCGGTACGAGGTCCGATCCTCCTCGGCCGCCATCGCCAGGTCGGCGGCGTGCCGGTGATCCAGCGGCTCCAGTCGGACGAGGTCACCCTCCAAGACCGGGGCAGTCAGCGTTCTGGGGAATGGCACAGGTCCTCCGTTCGCGGCTTGCCCGGAGCGCCGCGCACCGGGCCGGGTCATCACCCGGGGCACCCCACCCGCACAACGGAGGGTTGCCGGCCAGCGAGCCGGGGCTTCACGCTGGCGCTCATGACCTGGCGCTACCCTAGCAAGCGGCATAGGTCGATGCCGGCTTGCGGTTTGCGGTGGCGTAGCCGCAATCACGACCGCTACGCCAGGCACCGACATGGCATCTTTGATGCCTGCCGGCCGGCTCGCGGACGTGCCGAGAAGTTCGCATCGGGAGCGGGAGACGAGGCGGCAGAGGGTCACGCGCTCATCTGCTGGCGCTTTCCAGAACCTTCTTGAGGAGGGCGAGATCGGCACCGACCAACGCGGTGTCCCGCTCGAACTCCGCGTCGGTCATCCCGGGGGATCGGCGTAGGGTGAAGACCACTTCGCAACCGTCTCCGTCCGCGACGGCCCGCAGCGGCACGTACACCGTCTGGCCGGAGGGTGTCAGCACGTCATGGTCGAGCACGCCGTACTCGTTGTCCGGGGCGAACGTCACCCGTACCCGCCCCTCGGGCGTCTCGACGAACCAGTCGCCGTCGACCTGCACCACTGAGCTGCCGAGGCCCGACGCCCACCGGGGCAGGTTGGCCGGATCGGACGCGAAGGCATAGACGTCCGTGACCGGCCGGTCGATGTAGACGCTGAGGTGCCGGGATTCCGTTTGCATCGGTGGATGGTGTCACAAGTGCCCTCGTACGCGCCGGTCATGCCGATCGGGCAACGGCACGCATCGTGTCGTCCATCGACACGACGTCGAGGGTCATCGGCTCTGGACGCGGCCTTCATGCGACAACTACAGCGTGGTGGTGTCCGCCCGATCGGCTGCGAGGGTCCCCCTGTCCCGAGATCCACGTCCGTCGTCAGGCGGCGCGCTCGACGGCGTTCAGGCCGTGCCGGCAAAGGGAAGAACTTCTCGTTCCGCGGCTGCATCCGTAGACCGATGGGACATCCTCCCGGGCCAACGACGTGTATCGCCGTACGTGGCGCACCGCCGCTTCGCCAGAAGGTTGTCAGTTCCCAGCGGACGACAAAGGCAAAGGCAAGGAGACTTCGCTCCTCGCCACTTCTAACGTATAGCGCACCGGGGGGCTTGCGGCAAGACCCGGGTCGG
Organism: Micromonosporaceae bacterium; assembly: GCA_032160285.1. Lineage (GTDB taxonomy): Bacteria > Actinomycetota > Actinomycetes > Mycobacteriales > Micromonosporaceae > Planosporangium. The sequence continues at coordinate 15,342 of JAVHWE010000166.1, forward strand.
GCCGCAGAATCGGCGGCCGGACCAAGAACTGACGAAGATGTGGGGCCGACGACGTGCGTGTGTGTTGTCGACGGATAGGGGACGCGGTGACGAACCGCTGGTGGTCGATTCGACCGGTCGGTGAAAAGCAACGGGGAACGGCTGCCCCGGAGGTATCGCGATGATCGAGCGGTACGTGTTGGGTCTGCAAGAGGTTGACGAGATGCGGGTCGCGGTCGTTGGCGGCAAGGGCGCGCACCTGGGCGGCCTGTGGCGGATCGACGGCATCCGCGTGCCGGCCGGCTTTTGCGTGACGACGGACTCCTTCCGACGGATCATGGCGGAAGCGCCGTCGATCGACGGTCGGCTCGATCAGCTGTCGCGCCTGAACCCGGACGACCGGGAGGCGATCCGCACGCGTAGCGCGGAGATCCGCCGGACCCTCGAAGAGATCGCGATCCCCGGCGACCTCGCGGGGGCGATCACCCACGCTCTCGCCCAGCTCGGCGAGCAGGCCGCCTACGCCGTCCGATCCAGCGCGACGGCAGAGGACCTGCCGACAGCCTCCTTCGCCGGACAGCAGGACACGTACCTGAATGTCGTGGGCGCGGCGGCGATTGTGCAGCACGTCAGCCGGTGCTGGGCGTCGCTGTTCACCGAGCGGGCCGTGACCTATCGGCTGCGGAACGGCATCGACCACCGTACGGTCGGAATGGCCGTGGTCGTGCAGCAGATGGTCTTCCCCGATGCGGCCGGCATCCTGTTCACGGCCGACCCCGTCACGTCCAACCGGAGGGTCGCCTCGGTGGAGGCCAGCTTCGGCCTCGGTGAGGCTCTGGTCTCCGGCCTGGTGAAGGGGGACGTCTACACGGTGCGCGACGGCGAGGTCGTCGCCAAGGCGGTCGCCACCAAGCGGTTCGCCATCCACGCCTCGCCGGCGGGCGGGACGCAGGAACGGGCGATCGATCCGGAGTTGCAGGACCAGCCTGCGCTGACGGATGCGCAGGTTGTTCGGCTCGCGCAGCTCGGCCGGCGGATCGAAGCGCATTTCGGCCGCCCCCAGGACATCGAATGGTGCCTGGTCGACGACGGTTTCCAGATCGTCCAGAGCCGGCCGATCACCACCCTGTTCCCCATTCCCGAGTCCGGCGACGGGGAGAACCACGTCTACGTCTCGGTCGGTCATCAGCAGATGATGACCGATCCCCTGAAGCCCCTCGGGCTGTCCTTCTGGCAGATGACGACCCCCGCGCCGATGGCCGAGGCAGGCGGCCGCCTGTTCGTCGACATCACCCAGCGGCTGGCCTCACCGGCGAGCCGCGCCGAGATCATGAAGGCGCTGGTCAGATCCGATCCCCTGATGGGGGACGCGCTGCAGACCATCCTCGAGCGCGACGGCTTCATCCGGCCGCTGGATGACGAGGGTCCCCCCGGGCCACTGTTCGGCGGCGCGCCAGCTCCGATCGAGACCGATCCGGCCATCGTCACCGAGCTGATCGGGCACAGCGAGGCATCCATCGCCGCCGTGAAGCGCGATATCCGGACGAAGTCCGGAGAGGCGCTGCTCGACTTCATCCGGGCGGACATCCAGGAGCTGAGGCGGATCCTGTTCGATCGGCGGAGCCATCAGGTGTTCATGTCGGCGATGGAGGCCGCGTGGTGGCTGGGCGATCAGCTGCAGGCGTGGCTGGGCGAGAAGAACGCGGCGGACACGCTCACGCAGTCCGTTGCCCATAACGTCACCTCCGAGATGGGGCTGGCGCTCCTGGACGTCGCGGACGTGATCCGCCCGCATCCGGACGTGGTGGCGTTTCTGCACCACGTCGAGGACGAGGGTTTCCTGGAGGAGCTGCCAAAGCTCGCGGGCGGGCGGGAAGCGCGAGACGCCATCGAGGCGTGGCTCGACACGTACGGCATGCGCTGCGCCGGCGAGATCGACATTACGCGGCCGCGTTGGAGCGAGCGGCCCTCCACGCTCGTGCCCGTGATCCTCGGCAACATCAAGAACTTCGAGGCGGGCGCCGGCGCGCGGCGCTTCGAGCAAGGGCGGCGGGAGGCATGGGCGAAGGAAAAGGACGTGCTGGAGCGCTTGCGGGCCCTGCCGGACGGGGAGCGCAAGGCGGACGAGACGAAGCGGATGATCGACCGGGTGCGGACCTTCATCGGGTACCGGGAGTACCCGAAGTACGGCATGGTCAGCCGCTACTTCGTGTACAAGCAGGCCCTGCTGACAGAGGCCGAGCGCCTCGTGCAGGCCCACGTCCTTCGTGAGAAGGACGACATCTTCTACCTGAGGTTCTCGGAGCTCCACGACGTCACGCGCACGAACCATGTGGATCACCAGCTCATCTGCGAGCGCAAGGACGCGTTCAGGTCATATCAAGCGCTCACGCCACCCCGGGTGCTCACATCGGACGGCGAGGTCGTCACCGGGGCGTACCGACGTGACGACGTGCCGGCCGGTGCCCTGGTCGGCCTGCCGGTCTCCGCCGGGGTCGTCGAAGGGCGGGCCCGCGTCATCCTGGATATGGCGCAGGCCGATCTCGAAGCGGGCGACATCCTGGTCACCGCCTACACGGACCCCAGCTGGACGCCCCTGTTCGTGGCAATCACGGGCCTGGTCACAGAGGTCGGAGGCCTGATGACCCATGGCGCGGTGATCGCACGGGAGTACGGATTACCGGCCGTCGTCGGTGTGGTAGATGCCACCCGGCTGATCCTCGATGGGCAGCGGATCCGCGTGCATGGAACCGACGGGTACGTCGAGATTCTGCCTTGACTGATCACACCGAGAAGGCCGGTCCGTAGCGTCCGCCCACAACAACGCTGAGTAGTTGATCTTTCTTGGTCACCGGTCGAATAAGCCGGGCTCGGAGATCACGGCGGCACACTCGATCGCGATGCATCTGCCGTAGCTGCCACGGAGTGGACGCGTAGTCAGCCTTGACCATCCATCGGCACTGCTCCACACCGACCCGGCCGGGGACCCGTTCACTGTGGTCCGGGTGCCCCGCTCAGGTCACGATGGTGATGGTCCGCTGCTGGACGCCCCAGTCGTTGGCCTCGTTGCCGGGCAGCCACACGTCGACGATCGGACCCTGGATCCACAGCCCGATGTCGACCGCGAGGCACAACCCGTACCCGTCGACCCGCAACCGCGTCCCCATCGGGATGAACCGCGCGTCCACCGCACACTTACCCAGCCCCGCGTCGAAGCCGCTCGCGGTCTGCCCACCGTCGTTATACGAAGTGATCGTGTAGCTGAACGTGGTGCCGGCCGCCAGCGGGGCCGCGGCGATCGTTCCGCCGTCCTGCAGCCGGTACGGTGTGGACAGCGCACCCATCGCCGCGTCGCTGCCCGACTCGTCGCGCATCGCGACAATGGTGTAGTACGCCTGCCGACACGGGCCGCTGTCGGTGGCGACGAGCGCCGGTTGGCCAAAGTCGCTGACCCACGCCACGGCCTGCGCGTTGCGCCACACCCGGTACGCCCTCGCGCCGGCGACCCGGTTGAACGTGATGGTCACCTTGCTGCCGTCGAAGGTGCCGGTAACGGCGCCGGGTGCCGGCAGCCGGCCGTCGAGCGAGACACGCGGCCCTTGGCTGAGGGAGTTGTGGCTGGGTCCGGCCGGCCGGTTGGGCGGGACGACATCGCTGAAATGCTTGCACGCCGGCAGGGCGGCCGCCGAGGCAGCGTATGCGCCGGTCAGGTTGAGGCCGCTGACCGCGACCGCACCCGCGAGCACCGCAGCGGACATCCATAGACTTCGTTGCGTCGGGCGTCGCATGGGCCGAAGGTACGGTGCCGGCCGCCGACCGTCAACCGCCCGTGGCCACCGGCCCGCTCGTTGAGCGCGGACGAAGGTCCGCCGCAGGTCAGCCACCTTGCCGGGCGGGTGCGAGCGGGTCGACCGCAACGCGAGTGGCGGCGTACACCGCCGGCGAGCGGCCCCCGTTGCCAGATGCGCGGTCGCAGCCGAGATGACGAGGCGCGGCGTGGGTAGGAATTGGCGTGGCAGGATCGTGGGGTGAGCGACTGTGACCGGGTTGACGACGCCGCTCGGCTACTTCGGGATGCGGTGTCTCGCCTGGCGGAGCAGACCCGTACTCGCGTGCTGAACGGGCGGTCGCACTGCGACGCCGACGACACCGTGGGCACCTACGGCACCGACGACGCGGTCG
>JAVHWE010000108.1:0-4210 GCA_032160285.1 Micromonosporaceae bacterium
CGGCGGCTCGACCGCCTTGTGCCGCCACTGCAGCAGCCGCTGGGTCTGGGTGAAGGTGCCCTCCTTCTCCACGTGGGAGGCGGCCGGCAGGAAGAAGACCTCGGTCCGGCAGTCGGTCGGGACGATCTCGCCGGTCTCGACCTCGGGACCGTTCTTCCAGAAGGTGGCCCTCTCGATCATGAACAGGTCGCGGACGACCAGCAAGTCCAGGTTCGCCATGCCGAGTCGCTGCGCCTTGCCGTGCGCCGAGCCGACCGCCGGGTTCTGCCCGAGCAGGAAGTACCCCTTGATTTTCCCGTCGATCATGTTGAGGACCTGCCGGTACGTCCCGTGGTCGCCGGTCAGCCGGGGCAGGTACCCATAGCCGTAGTCGTTGTCGGCCGCCGCCTTGTCCCCCCAGTACGCCTTGAGCAGGCTGATGGCGAAGGCGTCCGCGTTGGACCAGAAACCCTTCTGGCCGGGGTGGCGGATGGCGTCGACCCAGTCGGTGAACGTCGGGTGCTGCGCGTGGTGCGGCATCGGCAGGTAGCCGGGGAGCAGGTTGAACAGGGTCGGGATGTCGGTCGAGCCCTGGATGCTGGCGTGCCCGCGCAGCGCCATGATGCCCCCGCCGGGCCGGCCCATGTTGCCGAGCAGCAGCTGGATGATGGCGGACGTCCGGATGTACTGCACCCCGACGGTGTGCTGCGTCCAGCCGACCGAGTACACCATCGCGGTGGTGCGCTCCCGCCCGGAGTTGACGGTCCACGCCCGGGCGACCTGTTCGAACGTCTCCTTCGGTACGCCGCACACCCGCTCGACCGCCTCCGGGGTGTACCGGGAGAAGTGCCGCTTGAGGATCTGGTACACGCAGCGCGGGTGTTGCAGCGTCTCGTCGCGGGGCGCGTCGGCCGGTACCGCCGGCCCGTGCGACTCGTGCTGCTGCCCGCTCGCGGTCTCCCGCATCATATGCGTGTCGTGGTCGGCCCCGTGCTCCTCGCCGCCCTCGTACTGCCAGCTTGTCGGGTCGTACGTATTCGTGTCGGTGGAGAACCCGGAGAACAGCCCGTCGAGATCCTCGGTGTCGCGGAAGTCCGCGCTGACGATGGTGGCCGCGTTCGTGTAGGCCAGCACGTATTCACGGAAGTCGAGCTCGTTGTCGAGGATGTACTTGACGATCCCGCCGAGGAAGGCGATGTCCGAACCGGCGCGTACCGGCACGTACAGGTCCGCGACGGCGCTGGTCCGGGTGAACCGCGGGTCGACGTGGATGACCGTCGCGCCGCGCTCCTTCGCCTCCATCACCCACTGGAAGCCGACCGGGTGGCACTCGGCCATGTTGGAGCCCTGGATCACGATGCAGTCAGCGTTGGCGAGGTCCTGCTGGAAGGTGGTGGCGCCGCCGCGACCGAAGCTGGTCCCCAGACCGGGGACGGTGGAGGAGTGTCAAATCCGGGCCTGGTTCTCGATCTGGATCGCGCCGAGCGCGGTGAACAACTTTTTGATGAGGTAGTTCTCCTCGTTGTCCAGCGTCGCGCCGCCGAGGCTGGAGATGCCGAGGGTCCGGTTGAGCGGACGACCCTCGTCGTCGACGTCCTCCCAGGTGTCCGCCCGGGCGGCGATGACCCGATCGGCGATCATGTCCATCGCCGTTTCAAGATCAAGATCTTCCCACTCGGTACCGTACGGTCGGCGGTACCGGACCGTGGTCTGCCGCAGCGGGCTGGTCACCAGCGCCCTACTGGCCGAGCCCTTCGGGCACAGCCGGCCCCGCGAGATCGGGCTGTCCGGGTCGCCCTCGATCTGGGTGACCCGACCGCCGGAGACGAATACCCGCTGGCCGCAGCCGACCGCGCAGTACGGGCAGACCGATCTGGCCACCGAGTCGGCGGTTTCGGTACGGGCCCGCAACGTCTCCGACCGGGGCGAGCGGGCCGCCGCACCCCGCCCCAGTGGGTCCGTACCGGTGAGCTGCCGGTACGTCGGCCACCCTTCGATCCATGTACGCACACCCATAGTGCATCCCTACCATGCCCGCCGCGGAAAATCATGAAGCTCATCGCCCTGTAACGGATAACGGCTAAAGGGTTCCCCGCCACAATGGCCGGCAATCATGAGACCGTCCGACATATACGTACCGTGAACAACCGCGCCGCGCGACCGGGTGGAGCCATTGATCGGGCACGCTGTGCCGGTCGTCACGGGCGCATCTGTAAACGTTGTTGCCAGTCACCCGTGTCGATCTCCAACTGTCGGCTCTGACCAGCGGTTATGCATAAGTACCGGTCCACGGGGAAGACCGGCACGGGCGGGGGATTGCGCGCCGTCCGCGATCGGCGAATTGTTCACCCGTACGTCGTACGGCCGACGAATCTCGAAACTGAGGTACTATCCCCGTCGCGGCGACCCGGGAAAAGCTCACGGAGGGTGATCCCTGTAGTGCAGTTGAGCCTTAGGCACTGGCCTGACATGCGTCTGACCTGGGTGTCCGGGTGTGCCATGGTGCACGCCGGCGACGAACCCGGCCCGGGCATGACGGCCCTGGTGGCTAACGCCTCCGGGGTGGCCGAACTGCCGGTGGTGATCACCTCACACACCCTGCGTTTGCTGCCGGCCATGATGAATGAGCTGGCCGACGCGCTGGCCGAGCGGATGCCGCAACACCGCACCCGCATCCGCCTGGTCGCCTGGAACAGCGGCTGCCTGCACGACGACCGGCCGGCCCCGGCCTACCAGCTCGCCACCCGGCTCGGCGTCGAGGTCATCGCCCCGGCCGGGCCGCTGCTCGGCGTACCCGGAGGTTCGCTGTTCGCGCCCGCCGGTCGCGGCGCGCAGCGACCGGGCGGCTGGTGGCGCTTCGCCGCGGGCGCCGGGCCCACCCGGGTCGGCTGGCGCTACCCGGCCCCGACCTGGGACGCCGAGCTGGGCGACGTCGCCGACCTGGGCCACGATCTGGTTCTCGAGCACGTACCGGCGGGTTTGTGGCTGCATCGCAGCGGTTATCGAAGCGTCACCGACCTGGTGTACTCCGTCCCGCTCGACCCGAGCGACCCCGCGCTGATCGTGTCGCACCCGACCGAGGCGCCGCTACACCGCGACGATGTCGCCCGGGCGCTCGACTCATTGCCCCGGCGGACCGCCGAACGACTGATCTTCACACCGTACGGGCCGACACCGGTCCGCGGCGGCTGCCTCGGCGACGTGGCCGCCACCGTCCTGCGCGCACCGGTGCGGGTCCGTGCCGGCCTGCCGCTCTTCGCGGCCGGCGGCAAACGGGCGCTCGTCACCGTCGACTCGGGTGGCCGGCCGTGCTGGCGGCCGTTCGTCCGGGAGTCGCGGTACCACCCGAAGGACACACCGGCCGAGGCGACCGACTGGACCAACCCGGTGCCGGCCGTGCTCGGCGCGTCAGCCGGCCCCGCCGCCTTCACGCTCGGGACGGCCTGGGCGGCCGAAGTGATCGAGGCCGGCCTGTGGATCCGGCCGGCCCAGCCCACCGACACCACGGACCGGTCGCTCCCCCTCGACGTGGACGAGTGCACGGTCGTGCTGGGCACGCCGCCGGCGGGCTACCCCGCGCCGCCCCTGCCGCTCATCTCCGACCTGCTGCGGCACCTGCCGGCCGACGCCCGCTCCCGGGTACGGCTGGCCGTGCACGGCAACGCCGAGGACGACCTGCTGGCCTTCGCCGCCAGCCTCTGCGAGGAGCTGCCGGGCGCCCCCGGGCTGCGGGTTCTCCACCCGGGGCGCCGGCCCGCCGCGGCACGCCCGGCCGGGCACGCCCCGTCGCGCCCCGCCGACGAGGACGGGCGTCATCAGGCCGACACCGGCTCCGCCACCGACGTGACCGGTCAACAGCCGGTGTACCGGGCCCCCTCCGCACTCCCCGCCCACCAGCCGGGCTTCGCCGCCTCCGTCTCCCAGCCGGGCTTCGCACGGGCCGCCCCTCAGCCGGGCTTCGCGCCCGTCGCCCAGCAACCGGGCTTCGCGTCGGTGGCTCAGCAATCCGGTCCGCCGTCGACGTACCCGCCGTCGACGTACCCGCCCTCCGCCTACCCGTCCGCGCCGCGGGTAGCGGCGGCGGCTCACCCGGTGCCCACCTATCCCGCGGCTGCCCACCCCGCACAGCACGCGTCGCCGCCGGCGTCCCATGCCGCACTGTCGGGCGGACCGGTTTCCCGCCCCGCTCAGCCGGCCCCGCCGCCACCCGGCCACCTGCCCGGCCCGTCGC
>JAVHWE010000346.1:0-17528 GCA_032160285.1 Micromonosporaceae bacterium
GGGTGGCGACCCGGCGCGACGGGCCGCGTATGCGGTGTTCAGGTCCCGCACGAACGGTGCGGCGGACCACCCGTCTCCGGCGATGTGGTGCAGCACGACGGCCACCACGTGCCGGGTGGGGTGCACGCGCAGCAGTGTCACCCGGACCGGTAGTTCCTGTGCCAGGTCGAAGGGCTGCCGGGCCGCGGCGGCGAGCCTGCCGGCGACCTCGGCCGGTGCGCTGTCCCGCACCGTGACGGGTGGCCGGGCGCTGCCGGGAGCGAGGATGCGTTGTACGGGCTCGCCGTCGGCCTCGGGGAAGAGTGTGCGCAGTGATTCGTGCCGGTCGACGACGTCGCCCAGCGCCGCGCGCAGTGCGGCGATGTCGAGCGGCCCGTCGAGCTGCGCGGCGAACGGGACGTGGTACGCCACGGCACCGTCCAGGCGGCCCAGGAACCACAAGCGGTGCTGGGCCGGGGACAGGGGGATGGATTCCGGCCGGGGCATGGCGCGCACCGGCGGCCGGTCGGCGCCTCGGTCGAGCCGCCGGGCCAACCGGGCCGGGGTGGGATTCTCGAACAGCTCCGCCACCGGCAGGTTCACCCCGAACACCCGGCGGATGCGACCGACGAGTCGTGCGGCCAGCAGGGAGTGTCCACCGGCGGCGAAGAAGTCGTCGTCGGCGCCGATCGGGCGGTCCTCGCCGAGCACGTCGGTGAAGATCCCGCACAGGACCTCCTCGGCGCTGGTGCGGGCTGGCCCCGGCCGGTTCTGCGGCCGGGGATCGGGAAGCCTGGCCCGGTCGAGCTTGCCGTTGGGTGTGGTGGGCAGTTCGTCGAGTTGCAGGTACGCGGCGGGCACCAGATGGGCGGGCAGTTCCGCAGCCAGGTCGGCAGCGAGCCGTTGGGTGTCCACACCGCCCGGCCCGGCCGGCACCAGGTAGGCCACCAGGTGGTCGGCGGCGGCGCCCCGTACCGCCACCACGGCCTGGCGCACATCGGCGTGGCGGTGGATGGCACTTTCAATCTCGCCGGGTTCGATCCGGAAGCCACGCAGCTTGATCTGCTCGTCGACGCGACCGGTGAATTCGAGCTCCCCGCCGGCACGCCACCGAGCCAGGTCACCGGTGCGGTACATGACGGTGCCGCCGCCCTCGAACGGGTCGGCGACGAACCGTGCGGCCGTCAACGCGGGACGTCGCAGGTATCCACGAGCCAGACCGGGTCCGGCCAGGTAGAGCTCTCCGGTGACGCCGACCGGGGTCGGCCTCAAACAGCAGTCCAGCACGTACGCGGTGGTGATCGCCACAGGACGGCCAATGCTCGGATCGGCCCCCGCGTTCAAAGCCCAGGTGGCGGTGGCGCACACCGTCGCTTCGGTAGGCCCGTATGCGTTAATCATTCGGCGGTGCGTGGCCCAGCGGTGGACCAGCTCGCCGGGGCAGCGTTCGCCGGCCACGACCAGGCATTCGACGCCGTCCAGCGCATCGGCCGCCAACTCGGCCAGCGAGGTGGGTGGCAGGGTCACATGCGTCGGCCGTTCCCGGGCGATCAGGGCGGCCAGTGGGGGCCCCGGGAGCAGGTCGGCCTGGTCGGCGAGGACCAGCGTGGCGCCGGTCAGCAACGCCATGCACATCTCCCAGAACGCGGCGTCGAAGCTGGCCGCCGCGAATTGCAGGACGCTGCTTCCCGGGCCCGGAGCGACCAGCCGTTGCTGGCTCTCCACCAGGCCGGTGATGCCGGCGTGGGTGACCACGACCCCCTTCGGCGTCCCCGTGGAGCCCGAGGTGTAGATCACGTAGGCCGGATGGTCCGTCTCGCCCGGGACCGCGGCGGCGGCCAGGAGCGGTTCGGCTGGTTGGGCGGCCACCGCGGCGCGGATCTGTTCGGTGTCCACACACACCACGCCGGACTGTGCGGCGGGTAGCCGGGTCCTGGTGTCGGCCGTTGCCAGCGTGAGTGCCGGCGACGCGTCTGCGAGCATCAGGGCGATCCGGGTATCGGGGTATGCCGGATCGACGGGCAGGTACGCCGAGCCGGTCTTGAGTACCGCCACCGTGGCGACGATCAGGTCGAACGAACGAGGCAACGCCACCGCCACCACGTGTTCCGGCCCGGCGCCCCATTGGCGCAGTTGGTGTGCGAGCTGGTCGGTCCGGGCGTCGAGCTCGGCGAAGGTGAGTTGTTGCTTGCGGTGGCGCACGGCCACCGCCGTCGGCGTGCGCCTCACCTGCGCCGCGAACAGGCGCGGCCAGGTCGACGGTGTGGTGTGGTGGCTCGGCCGCCCCCAGGTCAGGGTCTGTTGCCGGTCGGCGGGATGGGTCAGGTCAAGGCGCCCGACGTGACTGTCGGGGTCGGCGTGCGCGAGGACCTGCAGGCAGTGCACGATGCCGCGGGCGTGCGTCTGGAGAGCGGCGTCGGTGTATCGGTCGGCGTTGGCATTGACGTCGATGCGCAGGTCGTTGCCGTGGGTGCGGTCGTAGAGGGCGATCGACATGTCCTCCACCGGGCCGGTGGAGATGTTGTGCGAGGTGACGTGCACGTCGTCGAACAGCAGCGAGGGGTTGAGCTGCATGACGTTGAGCATGGGGCCGTACAGCGGTTCGGTCTCCGACAGTGCGAGGTCGTGGCGCAGTTGTTCGAAGCGGTACCGCTGGTGCATCCCGGCGGCGGCGGTTTCGGTGTCGACCTGCCGGAGCAGGTCGGCGACCCGGGCGGCGGGTCGCACGATGAGGCGCAGCGAGACCGCGTTGGCGACCATGCCGGGTGTTCGCACGGACTGCGGCGTGAGGCGGCCGGTGACGGGCAGCCCGATGAGTGACTCGGCGGTGCCGCTCAATCGGTGCAGATAGACGGCCAGGGCGGCGATCGCCAGCCGCGGGAGGCTGGTGGCTGACCGGTCGGCCCCGGCCCGCAGTGCGTCGGCATCGGCGGGGCTGAACGTCACGACGTGTCGCCGCACGTGGGAGGTGCGCGGCGCGGGGACGTCGGTGAGGGTCACCACCGGCGGCCGCTGGGCCAGGCGGGTGGTCCAGTAGGCACGGTCCCGGGAGTATCGGGCGGACGAGCGGTACCTGTCTTCGGCCGCGGCGAGCGCACGCGGCGAGTTCAGCTCCGGCAGGCACCCGGGCGTGCCGTCGCGCCACCTGCGGTACGTGTCGGCGACACGCTTGAGGATGATGTAGAAGCTGTATCCGTCGATGGCCAGGTGATGGCTGCGCAGGTACCACAGCACGCCGGTGTCGCCCACCAGGATCAGCGCCTGCGCGCTGAACTCAGCGGTGCCCCCGGCGCGGGCGGCGGCGAAGTCCGCCCGCATCCAGGCTTCGGCGGCGGACCGGGGGTCGTGCTCCCGCCGCAGGTCCAGGACCGGCAACGGAATCCGGTGCGCCGGGTCCACACGCTGGACCGGAACCCCGCCACGGTCGGCGAAGGTCAGGTGCAGTGCGCCGGTCTCGGCGACAACCTGGGAGATGGCACGCTCGAGCAACGGCACGTCGAGCGGCCCGTTGAGTTCGAAGCACTCCGCTATCGCGAAGGAACAATGCGGATTCAGGCGCTCAGCGCGCCATACACCGAGCTGTCCCTGCGACAGCGGCCACGACTCCGTCACCGCCTAACGGTGATCTGAAGCGGTGTCAGCGCGCGGGCGCATGGAAGTTGGATGACGCACATGTATTTCCCCCGTGTTACCTGTTTGGAGCCCTTACACCGTCAGCTGGCGGAGTTCTCCATAGCCAGCCGCAGACTCTTCGGCCGCATGTCGGTCCAGTTCTTCTCGATGTAGTCGAGGCAGTCCTGCCGTGAGCTGCGGTCGAGGACAACGCGCCAGCCGGCCGGCACGTCGGCGAACACCGGCCACAGCGAGTGCTGATCCTCGTCGTTCACCAGCACCAGGTATTCGGCGTCGGGATCGTCGAACGGATTAGACATGATCTCTCCCCCTCGTGCGTCTGCCGCATCGTACGATCGGCGGCCGGTCGATTCCCTACCGGCAAGCGCCTGAACACCGTATCGACAGTACTCCCACCGATCAATACCGTTTGAGGCGCTGAACGTCCGGTCGTACCGTCTCGCCGGACGCCGTTTGTGCTGGCCAGCGGGGTCGACTGTGGAGGTTTCAGTCGGCCCTGGTCAGACGTATCGGTACATAGTGAAATCCGCGGATCAAAGTGGACTCCAGCCGCGCGCTCGGCCCGTCCGGCTCCACATCGGCGACCCGGGAGAGGAACTCGGTGAAGAAAACCTCGAGTTCCTTTGTGGCCAGTGCGCTGCCGAGACAGAAGTGCGCGCCGGTGCCGAACGCCAGATGCCGCCGCGCGCAACGACCGGTATCGAAGCGGTCCGGTTCGGCGAACACCTCGCCGTCACGGTTGGCGGCAGCCAGCCACACCGCGACCGGCTGGCCTTTCTCGATCACCGCGCCCGCCAGCTCGGTCGTCTCGGCCGCGGTTCGCAGCACGTGCAGGGCCGGGCTGGTGTAGCGCAGGATCTCCGGCACCGCGGCTGGTATCAGCGACAGGTCGTCGGCGAGGCGTCGCCACTGGTCACGATGCTGGCTCAGCGCCAGCACCCCACCGGTCGTCGCGTGCCGGGTGGTCTCGTTACCGCCGGAGATGAGACCGTCGCAATTGAGGAACACCTCCTCGTCGCTGAGGCGCGCCCCGTCGACCTCGCCGTGCACGAGGGCGCTGACGATGTCTTCACCGGGCGAGCGCCGTCGGAGCGCGACCAGCTCGTCGTAGTACACCAGCATCTCGGTGTGCGCCCGCGCGACGGCGGCGGTGTCCGCGCCGTGGTCGCCGAAGGCGGCCGAGGTCAGCGCGAGCATGAGGTCCCAGTCCTCGCGGGGTACGCCCAGCATGTCGCAGATGACCGCCACCGGCAGCCGTGCGGCCACCTCGGTGAGGTCGACGTTGCCCCGCTCCAGCGCCGCCTCGATGATCTCGATGCAGGTGGCCCGCATGGTCGTCTCGAGCCGAGCGACCATCCGGGGGGTGAATGCCGAGCTGATCAGCCGGCGGATCGCGCCGTGCCGTGGCGGGTCGGTGACGATGAGCATCTTGCCGGCGGCGGCCGCGACGGACGCCGGCGGCGCGTCCAGCCGCATGCCGCCCGCGGACGGGAACGCCGCGGGGTCCTTGAGGATCCGATTCGCCACGGCGTACGACAGCACCGACCAGTAACCGCCGCGCTCCGGACGATCCACCCAGTGCACCGGACGGGTGACGCGCAGCCGGGCCCAGGCGTGCTCGATCCCGTCCGCGGCGTACAGGCGGGGGTCGGACAGGTCGGGGTAGTCGTCGTTCATCAGTTCACCCGCCACCGGATGTAGCGGCCGGCGATCAGCAGTCCCACCGTCGCGGCGAGCGCCAGCACAGCCAGGTCTGTTCCGAAGGCGGAGCCGAGGTCGCCGACGATGCTGCGCCGCACCGCGTCGGCCGCGTATGTGGTGGGCAGGGCGTACCCGAACATCCGGACCGGACCGGGCAACGATGCGGGATTGATCAGCACCGGAGAGGCGAGAAGCAGGACGAAGACCACCACGTTTGTCACCACCGCGATCGCCTCCACCCGTTTGAGGACGCTGCCAACGGCGAGTCCCATCGCCGCCAGCGACAGCCCGGCCAGCGGAAATATCAGCAGGAGCGCCGGCGAGAGCGTCAACCGTGCGTCGTAGAACCAGTTCGCGGCAAGCAACGGTGCGACCAGACCGGGAAATACCAGCAGCAGCCTGGTCAGCACGATGGCTGCGACGAAGGACACCTTGCTGATCGGCAGCGAGGCGTAGTACAGCATCCGGCCGTCGGCCTTGAGTACGCCGATCATCATGGCGAGCGCGACGAAGCTCTGCGAGGTCAGGGAGAACACCGCGGATCCGCTCACGATGGTGCTCAGGCTCGTCGAGTCCACGCCGGAGCGACCGATGCGGGGCAGGCCGAACACCATGGCTGTCGGCATCAGCACCCCGACCACGGTGCTCCACAACCAGATGGAACGTATCTGCAGCAGCTGCTCGAACCAGAGATATTTGAACGCGACCGCCATCCGGACTGGTCGCGATGACGCCGCGACGGCGCGGCGGGCGGTGACCGGCGCGACGGCACGGCGGGCGGTCGTCTGCGCGACAGGTGCCGCCGGTCGACCGAGCGGCGGCACCGCATCGTGCACGAGACGCCGCGGATCCGCACCGGTGGTGCGCGTCCCGGCCGATGGCGGCGACGGCCGCGGCGACCGCGCCGCCACGTCGAGACCGCGGTCGATACTCAGGTATACCTCTTCCAGCGACGGGCGCGCGACGCGGAAGTCATCGATGCGGCCCAGCCCCACCTCGTCGGTCAGGGCGCGAACGACCAGGGGAAGCCGATCGGCACCGGTGGTCACCACGTACCGGCCCGCGCGGCCGTCAGCGCTCACCTCGCCCCACGCGCTCAGCCGTGACAGCTCGTCGGAGGTGAGCTCCGCCCCACCACGGACGGTGATTTCCACGCGCGGCCCCAACCCCAGCCGCTGCTTCAACTCCCCCGGCGTGCCGCACGCGACGATGCGGCCGTCGCGCATGACCGCGACCTGGTGCACCGTACTTTCGGCCTCCAGGACGTTGTGGGTGACCAACAGAACCGTCGATCCATGCTGGTGGTTGTGCCGCTCCAGCACCTGCCACACCAGGCGTCGACGCTGGGGATCCAGTTCGTTGGTCGGTTCGTCGAGCACGATCAGCCGCGGCCGGCTCATCATCGCCATCCCAAGATTGACCATCCGGCGCATACCGCCGCTGAGCTGATGGACGTAGCGGTCCGCGCACTCGTCGAGCTGCAGTTCCTCGATAAGTTCGGCGGCCTGCTGGCGGGCGTCGCGCTCGCTGCTGCCGCGTAGCCGACCGGTGTAGTGCAGCGCACGCCGCGTATTGATCAGGTCCATCGCCAGCGGCGTCTGCGGCAGGAAGCCGGCGGACTCCTTCGCCCACTCCGGCGAGGCAAGCACGTCGCGGCCGTGGATGAGGATGCAACCACTGCTGGGTACGACCAGGCCCAGCAACTGCATCACCAGCGTCGTCTTGCCAGCACCGTTCGGGCCCAGCAGGCCGAAGACCTGACCGGCCGGCACGTCAAGGTCGATCCGGTCATTGGCCAGTACCGGGTCGCCGGAACCGGCGCGGTAGGTCTTGGTCAGCGACCGCACACGTACGGCGCTATCGCCGCCAGACCGGTAGAGCAGGCTCGCCGCCGCGCTCACCCGCTCCGTCCGTCACTCACCCGGCCACCCCGCGTGCGGTGAGGTGCCGGGCGATTGCGTCGATGGTCCGGTAGTCCCAGGCGACGGTGGGGTCCACCTCGATGTCGTACTGGTCCTCGATGTCAGCGCACAGGCTCAGCGCGTAGATCGAGTCCACCCGGTACACGGACAGGTCCACGTGCGCGTCGATGTCGGCGGGTGCCATCTCGGCGTAACCGGCCACCCGCTCGGTCAGCCACCCGACCAGGGCCGCGTCAGGCGCCGCCGCAACATCATCCGACATGTCGTCCCCCTTCGACGCGCCCATGGTGTCACACCGCCGCAGCACAGGGGGCACACGGTCGATGGAGGTCGGGCCGTCGCACCACAGCGCCGCATGGTGGACTCACCGATGCGCCGGGTCGGACGCCGTCGACGGGTCAGCCCACAGCTGACCGACCTTGGCGGCCAGTTCCAGGTGCAGTGGCTTGAGGTCGCGCCGCAGGAACCGCTGGCGCATGGACGCCCGCCGTACCTTGCCGCTGGTGGTCTTATCGACCGCTCCCCGCCGGACGAGGACCACGCTGGCCGAGGCGACCTCACACTGGCGAACGACCGCGGACAGCACCGATCGGCTCAGCTCCGGCAGGCCGCATCCGGCCAACTGCCGATTCGTCACCTCCTGGACGACGATGATGTGCTCACCGTCGACGTCGATGCCGAACGCGGCGGTCGTGCCGCACGCCGGATGGACGTGCGCGGCTTCCTCGATGTCCTCGGGGTACAGGTTGCGTCCGTTGATGACCACCATGTCCTTGATGCGCCCGGTGACGAACAGCTCTCCAATGTGGAGGAAGCCCAGATCGCCGGAGCGCAGAAAGGGTCCGTCACCGTTGTCGAGGCGGGCGTGGAACGTGTCCGCGGTCGCGTCGCGACGGTTGGCGTACCCGTGCGCGACGCTGGCGCCCCGGATCCAGATTTCGCCGACCGCGCCGTCGGCGAGCGGTACGCGGCTCGCCGGGTCCACGACGCGGACGTCCAGGTCCACCGGGCTGCCGCACGAGACGAGTTCCACGCCGTCGTGGTCGTCCGCGACCGCCTGGCCCGCCTGCAGCGTGGCGGCGGCGAATCGGGTGACTCGCGCGCCGTGGCCCGGCGTTGAGCCGCTGACCAGCAGCGTCGCCTCCGCCAGCCCGTACACCGGCATGAGCGCGGCGGGATTGAAGCCGTGCGGTTGCCACCGCTGGGTCACCTCGCGCAGCGTCCGTGCGCGTACCGGTTCGGCACCGGTGAGCGCCGCGACGAGGGTGGTCAGGTTCAGCCCGGCCATCTGCTGCTCGCTGACCTGGCGGGCGCACCACTCGTAGCCGAAGTTGGGCGCGACGGTGGTCGTGGCGCCGTACTTGCTGATCATCATCGGCCAGACGACCGGCCGTTTGACGAAGGTGTAGGGCGCCGTGAAGTAGAGGTCCAGACCGGCGTACAGCGGGTGCAGGATCTGACCGACGAGTCCCATGTCGTGATGGTGCGGCAGCCACCCCGCCACCGCGCCTGACGTGGAGCGCCCGTGCAGCGAGTGGATGGATCGTTGATTGTGCGCCAGATTCGCGTGCGTGACGAGGATGCCCCGAGGCTGACTGGTCGACCCGGAGGTGTACTGCAGGTAGGCGGTCGCCGCCGGGTCCGCGACGGGCCCGGGCCGCTCACCGGCGCCCTCGGTTGTCGCCGCGGCCGCCTGCGAGGCATCGTCGCCGGTCACGTCCGTTGCCAGAAACCGCACGTCCAGACCCGCCGTGGCCGTCCACTCACGCAGGTTTGCGGCGTGCTCCGTGATGCTCAGCGCCCACGTCGCGTCGGCGTCCTGCGCTATCAGCGCCGTGCGGGCCCGCGATTCGGGGCTGTTGCCCGGCAGGGGGACGGGCACGGCGATGACCCGCGCGTAGAGACACGCCAGGAAGGCGACCACGAAGTCGAGACCCGCCGGGTACAGCAGCAGGACGGTGCGGCCGCGCATGTCCAGCGCGGTCAGTCGCCGTGCCAGCCGCTCCGCCCGCGCGTCGAGCTCGGCGTAGCTGAGACGATCAGACACCAACTCTCCGGTACGCCAGTGCACGAACGAGTAGCCGCGGTGGTGGGCGTACCGGGCAGCCTGGGCTCGCAGGTGACCGACGAAATCCTGATCCATGCGTCCCCTTCGGTCGGAGCGGATGCGTCAGGGCGCGATGCCGCGGCGAACGGCGCCTGGCGCGACGTCCGGCTTCGTGGGCACGTTACGCGAAGAGTCCAGCTGCCAGGGGACACTGGTCACCATCACGCCCGACTGGAACAGCAGCCGCGCCTTGAGCCGAAGGGCGCTCTGGTTGTGCAGCAGGTGCTCCCACCAGCGCCCGACGACGTATTCCGGGATGAAGACGGTGACGAGGTCGCGGGGGTTCTCGGTGCGCAGCTGCCGGACATAGTGGAGCACCGCTCCGGTGATCTCGCGGTACGGCGACTCGATGACTTTGATCGGTACCGGGATTCCGGCTTCGGCCCAGGCCGCGACCAGTGCGCGGGTCTCGTCGCGGTCCACCTCCACGGTGAGGGCTTCGATGTAGTCCGGTCGGATAGCCCGTGCGTACGCCACCGCCCGTCGGGTCGGCCGGTGCAGCTTGGACACCAGCACGATGGCATGGTTGCGCGACGGCAGTGTGGTGCGGTCGTCCGGCGCGTCACCCAGTTCCACGGCGACGTGGTCGTAGTGCCGACGAATGCCCGTCATCAGGACGAAGATCACCACGATTGCCGCGAGGGCGATCCATGCCCCCGCCACGAACTTGGTAACCACCACGACGACGAGCACCGACCCGGTCATCACCAGACCGATTCCGTTGATCGCTTGAGAGCGGCGCATCCGTCGGCGGGCCTTCGGGACGTCGGTGACGCGAAGCCATCGCTGCCAGTGACGCATCATGCCGGCCTGGCCCAGGGTGAACGAGATGAAGACACCGACGGTGTACAGCGGGATGAGCTTGGTGGGGTCGGCGTCGAACACGATGACGAGCAGCGACGCGAATGCGGCAAGGAAGAAGATCCCGTTGGAGAACGCCAGACGGTCGCCGCGGGTGTGCAGCTGCCGCGGGAGAAACCGGTCCTGGGCCAAGATCGATCCGAGCACCGGGAAGCCGTTGAATGCGGTGTTGGCTGCCAAGATCAGGATCAACGCGGTGAGCACGACAACGAGGAACGCGCCGACGCGGAAGTTACCGAACACGGCATCGGCGAGCTGAGCCATCACGGCGTGCTGTTGATAGCCTGCCGGTGCGTCCCGAAGCTGCCGTGCCGGATTTTCGGCGATGACCACGCCGGCGGTACGGCCCAGCCAGATGACACCGAGGAACAAGCTGACCCCGATGACGCCGAGCAACAGCAGGGTCGTGGCCGCGTTGCGGGACTTCGGTGGCCGGAAGGCCGGAACCCCGTTGCTAATTGCCTCGATGCCCGTCAACGCGGTGCATCCGGTGGTGAAGGCCCGCAGCAGCAGAAATACCAGACCGAACTGCGTCAGGTGGTCGGCCTCGGGCTGCAGGGTCAGGCCCGCGCTCTCGGCGCGAAGCTGCTCGCCGAGGACGAAGGTCCGGAACGCACCGGTTGCGACCATGACGAACACGGCACCCATGAACGCGTACGTGGGGATGGCGAAAGCCGCGCCGGACTCCCGCAGCCCGCGCAGGTTCGCCGTGGTGATGAGCATGATGGCCAGGACCGCGAGCGTCACACGGTGTTCCAGCGCAAACGGGACCAGCGGGCCCAGATTTTTCAGTGCGGCGGAGATCGACACGGCCACGGTAAGGACGTAATCCACCAGCAGCGCACTTGCCACAGCGAGGCCGGCCATGCGTCCCAAATTGGTGGTGGCAACCTCGTAGTCGCCGCCGCCGCTGGGGTAGGCATGCACGTTCTGGCGGTAGCTGGCCACCACCACCAGCAGGACCACGGAGACCAGAACCCCGATCCACGGCGCGCTGGAGACCGTCGCTGACGCACCGACGGAGAGCGTTATCAGGATCTCTTCCGGAGCATATGCCACGCTGGACAGCGCATCCGAGGCAAAGACAGGTAGCGCCACCCGCTTGGGAAGCAGGGTATGCGTCAGCACGTCACTACGGAACGGCCGACCGACCAGAACCCGCTTCGCCAGGGCACCGAAATTCGTCACGAGGCGCGAGTCTATGCCCCGGAATACCCCGACCTGGGCCGCGGCGGGGTTGGTCGGCGTCCGGTCGTACCGGGAGCCTGCTGTGGTGGGGCGACTCACCAGCTCACGCCGCATGCCGCAGGCTCGCATCGATACCGGCGGCGCCCCTGGCCCGCCGGCCACGGACCGAAGATACCGGAACTGGCCGGTACCCTCGGCATCCAGTTTCCGCCGTTCGGTCCCGACCATCTCATCAGCTCGCTGCACCACCTGGCCGGGCTTGCCGCGCCGAGATCCCAGGGCTGGACGCAACGCCCGGAGTTGATGACGGACAGCCCGGCGACGAAGCGTCATCCGCGACCGCGGTGTCGTGTGCCGCTGCCAGTGTGGCTGGTACACCGCCAGAACGACGGCAGCAGCATGGCGGTGGTGGCGGCCGCCGAGCTTCTCTACCAGGTCCCGTGTGCGGTGGCGCTCCGTCGGTCGGTGCGCGGAGGCTGAGCGTGTGGAGGCTGACCGTCGAGCTCAGCCCTATGGCGCGGCATCCTGATCCGCTGCCGCCTAGCATAACGGCGGTGAGGCGGTGATGACGAAGAGGGTGAAGTCCTCGCCAGCCTTCGCGTCGACGGGCAGGGGCAGCCGGATACGCCCGGAATCGACCATGCCTCTCACGGCGGAACGACTCAGACCCAACCCAGCGGTGAGTAACTTCTCGACCCGGATGGGCGCCGGTAGCTCGAATCTGATGACGATTTCGAGTGGTGTCGGATCCTCGCACCTGAGGTCGTGGAGCGGCAGGTCGGTTTCCAGCTCCCAGGTGCCGCCCCAGTCGAGCCGGTGTGCGGCCCTGTGGGCAAGCGCCGCGTCCATAGCCAAACGCCGCACCGTGGCCGGATCGTTGTTCTCGAACATCAGCAGCCGCTCGCCCGCAAGTGCCCGCACCGGGATGCGCTCGTGGACGGGGATTTTCGACGTGCGGTCGCACAGCTCGCAGCAGATCAGCATCCAGATGTCGAGGAGCTTGCCGTTCGCGTTCACCCGGAATTTTCCGGTGGGACGGTGACGCGTGGACCTGCAGGACACGCATGCTTTGACGATGGCGGGCAAGGCGAGCTCTTTGACCACCCACAGCGCTTTCCGGGCGCGGTGAGGTCCGCAACCGTCAGTCGGCACACGGATACTTCGGAAATCGTTCATGGCTGCGGCGAACTCCAGGGTCTACGGGGAGGCGCCAGGCAGCGCTTTACCGCGCCGTGAATAGCCTCCGGATCCAGTGGCGTACGGTCAGCGCCTGAAGGCGGAGCACGTTGGCTGGCGCGACGTCGCGATCACGTCGCGTGAAGGAAGCCCGCACGGATCACACGGTGCGGGCTTTGACCGGCACGTCAGACAGAGACGGGGAGTGACTCGAACCCGTCTTCATTCCGCACGTGTGCCACCACTTACAGATCCATGCTCGCCACACTGTTCAAGCAGCGGGCGTCAGGCAACAGATTTTCCAGAAGGCGACGGTCGTTCACCCCAGCCACCGCAGCCAATACGAAGCGCATCACTGCCAAGGCGCCGCCGACCCGGGCCGCCCGCTGCCTCGTCCGCGTCGGTATCGTCAGATCCTGCTTGCAAGGCTGCGCCGCGCCCACTCGAAGGACATGCGGTGGGACTCCAGTTTCGTCGCAACACTCGGCTCGTCAACCTCGATCATGAAGTCGCCGTCGTAATCCTTCGGCATCGCGGCGAGCACCGCGTCGAAATCCACGACGCCCAGCCCGGGCTCGGCCCAGAGCCGCTTCGTCTGCTGTACCTCGTGATACGCCATGCCCTTGCGGCTCGCGGGCGACAGCAGGTCCGGGAAGCAGTCCTTGATATGGATGCCGCCGAGCCGGTCGGCGTACCGCCGGATGAACGCCGCCGGCTCGATGCCGGCCCACCGCAGGTGCCCGGTGTCCGGTCCGAACCCGATGACGTCGGCCCCCAGGTCGTCGAGCAGGCGGACGATCTCGGCCTCGGTCTCGAAGACGCCGCCCACGTGCGAATGGTGTAGCGGTCGCAGCCCTTCGGCCCGCAGGACCCGGCACACGGTACCGCAGTTGTCGATGGCGCGGGCCAGGCGGCCCGCGTCGAAACCGGCGCCGACGGCCGGTTCGGCCATCCGGGCCGGCAGCGCCATGGAGGAGATCATCGTACGGTCCAGGCCGAGCGCTACCTGGGTGGCGGCGAATCGCCTGGCCCGTTCGCATTCCTCGGTCATGTCGACGGTCTCGTCGAAGGGTGAGCTGAACAGGCTCAGCGAGGGCGCGAGGCCGTAGCCGGCGATCCATTCGGCGTACGCGGAAGGGCTCATGTCATCCGGCACGTCCGCCTTGACCGCGGTGAACCCGATTTCCTGGAAGTCGCGGAACGCCTCGGCGAACACCTCCCGGGTCTTGCCGGCGCGGCTCCAGTACGGGATGGGGTTGGCGGCGATGCGGCGGGTCGTCATGACAGGCGCACCGGCCGTCCGGTCCGCGCGGACTCGTACGCGCCGGTGATGACGCCGATCGACTGCCGGTTGGTCTCCAGATCCACGCGCAGCCGCTCGGTCCCGTCGAGGGCTCCGAGAAAGTTCAGGTACTGCAGCCGGTGCGCGTCCGACAACTGGCCCGGATCGCTGCCGGCGGTGAGGCCGGAAACGGCCTGCGTCGTACCCATCAGCATCTCCTCGGTCTCGCTGCCTTCCGCGGTGGCGTGGAAGAACGTGAGCTGGTCGTTGTCGATGACCGCCGAGCCGCGGTCGCCGTGCACCTGCAGGCGCGCGCTGAGCCCGGGATAGGCGGCCGTGGTCGCGTGCAGGACGCCGAGCGCACCGCTGTCGAAGCGCACGACGGCGACCGCGACGTCCTCCACCTCGATCCGCTCGTGCGCCAGCGTGCCGGTGTACGCGAACACCTCGACCGGGCGGCCCATCGTCGCGACCAGCAGGTCGACGGTGTGCACGCCCTGGTTCATCAGCGCGCCGCCGCCGTCGAGCTCCCAGGTGCCGCGCCAGTCGCCGGAGTCGTAGTAGCTCTGGCCACGCCACCAGTCGATCGAGGCGATGCCGGAGGTCAGCCGGCCGAGCTCGCCGCGTTCGATCGCCGCGAGCGTTGTCTCGGTGGCGGGGTCGAAGCGGTGCTGCGAGATGACGGTCACCACCTTGCCGGCCTTCTGCCGCGCCTCGATGATCTCGTCGGTGCGGGCCACCGTGATCTCCGCGGGCTTCTCGACGATGACATGCTTGCCGGCGGCGAGGGCCTCGATCGCCACCTCGCCGTGCCGCCCGGTGGGTGTGCAGACCACGACAACGTCCACGTCCACCGCGGCCAGCGCGTCGGTCAGCGACACGAACGGCCGGCCGCCGCGCTCGGCGGCGAGACGCTCGGCGCGTTCGATCTCGCAGTCGGCCACCGCGACCAGCTTGATCCGGTCTGCCAACTGGCTGATGACGAGCCCGTGATGCGTGCCGATGACGCCGGCGCCCACCAGGGCGACCTTAGGAGTGGTACTCATGCCGTGCCTACCTGGCATGCGACTGCGGGACTCCGCTCCGCTGCTTTCCTCGCGCTCACGCGTACCCGATCCCCTCGGTCTTCAGCATGTCGGTGAAGGCCTGCCACGCGGTGCGGAACAGTTCCGGACCGGAGAACCCGCCGACGACCGTCGCGGTGCTCAGGTGCGGTTCGAGCGAGAAGAACCCGTCGAAGCCGTCGTCGCGCAGCGCGCGGAGGGTGCGGGCGACCTCGCCGTCGCCGTTGCCGGCGGGCACCACGGTACCGTTCGCGGTCAGCGCGTCCTTGATCTGGACGTACTCCACGTGTGGACGGAGGATGGCGTACCCGTCGGTGTAGGGCCGGACCCCGACCTGGACGAAGTTGGCCGGATCCCAGGCGAGCCGCAGGTGCGGCGAGCCGACGGACCGGACGATGTCCAGGCACCGGCTCGGCACGTCGCCGTAGATGTTCTTCTCGTTCTCGTGCAGCAGGATGAGGCCCGCGTCCTCGGCGACCCGGGCCAGCGCGCGCATGCGGTCGATCACCTCGTCGCGGTGGTCGGCCGGGTTCGCGTCCGGCCGCAGGAAGAACGAGAAGATCCGGACGTACGGCGCGTCGAAGAAGCGCGCGACGTCCACGGCGTGCCGCATGCGGTCGAGATGCGTCGGGAAGTCCTCGTCGATGAAGATCTTGCCGATCGGCGAGCCGATGCTGGAGACCTTGAGGTCGTGGGCCGCCAGCGTCTTCTTCATGGCGCCCAGTTGGTCGGGCTCGAGGTCGAGGATGTTGACCCGCCAGGCGCTGCGTAACTCCGCGTACCGCAGGCCCAGGTCGGCCGCCAGTCCGCACTGCTCGGTGAAGTCCGGGGAGATCTCGTCGATGAACCCGGAAAGAGTCCACATTGGAGGCTTCCTTTCCCGTATCAGCTGTTGGGTCGGTAGCTCTGCTGGACCAGATGCATCGCGTCACTTGACCCCGCCGGCAGTCAGACCGCCGACCAGGTAACGCTGGAACACCAGGTAAAGCAGCACGACTGGCGCCGCGCAGATCAGCGCAGCAGCCATCAGCTGCGAGTACACCGGCAGCGCGCCGCCATCCTGAGACGCCCCGAAGATCTGCAACGCGACCGCCGCGGTGTGCGTTTCGGGTCGGGTCAGCACGGACGCGAAGAGCACGTCGTTCCACCCCAGCAGGAACGCGAAGATCGCCGACACCACGATACCCGGCAGGCTGAGCGGAAAGACGATCCGAACCAGGATTTCCACAGTGGACGCCCCATCCACCCGACCCGCCTCCTCCAGCTCGCGCGGCAGCCCGCGCAGGTAGGTGACCATCACCCAGGTGGAGAACGGCAGGGCGAACGTGAGGTACGCAACGAACAATCCCCAGCGCGTACCGATCACCGTGACGCCGAGATAGTTGCCCGCCGACGAGAACAGCACGAAGACCGGCAGCAGCAGGAGCGTACCCGGGACGCTCTGCAGGCCCACCAGACCGCGCAGGACGGTGAGCCGGCCGAAGAACGTGAAACGCACCAGCACGTACGCGGTGATGGTACCGAGCAGCGCCGACACCACCGCCACGAACCCGCACACCAGCAGGCTGTTGACGATGCCGTTGGCCAGGCCCGCCGTCGTCCAGATCTTGGTGTAGCTCTCCGCGGAAAAGGTGCTCGGCCAGAACTGACCCTCGGCGACGCCGACGTCGGTGTTCAGCGAGGCCAGCAGGATGTACAGCACCGGCACCAGAACCAGAACGCACAGCGCCGCGGTGATGATCACCAGCAGCGGCCCGGGCAGCAGCCGGTGGGCCTCACCGGCGGCGGTCCGGCGGCCCGTGCGCCGGACCTCCGGGAGCGCGGTCGCCGAAGCGGTCATTTCCGGCCTCCCTCCTCGTGCACGTCCAACCGGACCGCACGTAGGTAGGCGAACAGTGGAATGGCGATGAGCAGCAGCGACACGACGGCCATTGCCGCGCTGAGCCCGAACCGCAGGCCCTGGAAGCTGGTGACGTACACCAGCATCGGGATGACGTTCACGTCGTCTGGCGCGGGCGCACCGAACAGGACGTACGGCAGCGTGAAGTTGTTGATGTGGTTGAGCGTGGCCAGCAGACAGGCCAGCAGCACCGGCCCGCGCAGGTACGGCAGGATCACGTGCCGCAGCTTCGGCCACCAGCTCGCCCCGTCGATCGCGGACGCCTCGTGCACCTCGCCGTCCACGCCCTGCAGGCCGGCCAGCGCCATCAGGTAGATGAACGGCCACGCCGCCCAGATCTCCACCAGGATCAGCGTCCAGTACGACCTCGGCCCGCTGAGCCACAGGCCGCCGTCGACACCGACCTTCGCCAGCGTCGTGTTGACGATGCCATCCGGCTGCAGCATCGTCCGCCACACCGAGGCCACCACGAACGAGGGCAGCACGTACGGGATCAGGAACACCGCCCGCACCCAGCCACGGCCGCGGTAGGCATTCTGGGTCACGACCGCGGCTGCCACCCCCAGCGGCACAGTGGCCACCGTAGAGATCACGGCGAACGAGACGCTGATCCAGATCGAGTGCAGCAGCCCGGATCCGAACGCCTCGACGAAGTTGCCCAGGCCGACGAACGGCGCCGCCAGCCACCGGCGCAAACTGTATTGATCGAGATCGG
>JAVHWE010000556.1:0-3512 GCA_032160285.1 Micromonosporaceae bacterium
GTGCCTCGCAGCTCACCGCGGTCGCGGCCGACCGAGCCACCAGGGCCGACAGGCTCTCGACCGACTTCGCCGACGCGGCCCGGGCGATCGAGACCGAGACGGAGCTGGCGGACGCCTACCGGTTGGCACCCGACGACGAGCTCCGCGCCGGCCGCACGGTTGCCGCCGGTGATGTGGTGAACGCCCTGGATCGGATCCGCGCCGAGGGCACCGCGGCGGACCGGCGCGACGCCGACGCCATCCTGCGGATGCACACCGCCTATCTGAGCGCCAGCGAGCGCCTCTTCGACGCGGTCGACCGCCGCGACGGCGCCCATGTCGAGGTGCTCGACCGGACCGAGGCCGATCCAACCCTCCACCACCTGCAGGCCACCATCGATCGGGCGCTCGACACGCACCGGGCGCGGTCGCTGGCCGAGCTGACCTGGCTGCGCCGGCTCAGGTCGATCCTCGACGAGGGCGTACCGCTGGTGTTCACGATGGGCGTGACGATCGGCCTGCTGTGCGTATCGGTGCTGCGCCGCCACCGCCACGACCTCGACGCCGAGCGCCGCCAGGCGGTACACGACTCGTTGCATGACAGCCTGACCGGGCTGGCCAATCGCCGGTTGCTCGCCGACCGGCTGGACGCGGCGGTCCGCGACGGTACCCGGGTCGGGCTCATCCTGCTCGACCTGGACCGGTTCAAGGAGATCAACGACGCGCTCGGCCACTCGTGGGGGGACGTGCTGCTGAGTCGGATCGGGCCGCGCCTGGTCACGACCGTACGGGCCACCGACACGGTCGGGCGGTTGGGCGGCGACGAGTTCGCCGTACTGGTATCGGAGGCGGGCAGCCTGGGCGATGTCATCGCGGTGGCCGAGAAGCTGCGGCGGGCCGCCGAAATGCCGGTCCGGATCGCCGGTATCGAACTGATCGTGGAGGCCAGCGCCGGCATCGTGATCTCCGGCGAGCACGGCGACACCGCACCGGTCCTGCTGCAACGGGCCGAGGTCGCGATGTACGTGGCGAAGGACCGCAAACGGGGTCTTGCGGTGTACGAGGCGAGTGAGGACAGCCACGACGCGGGCCGGCTCGCGCTGCTGGCCGAACTGCGTCGGGGCATCGACAACGACGAGTTGGTGCTGTACTACCAGCCCAAGGAGTCGCTGGTGACCGGGCAGATCTGCGGCGTCGAGGCGCTCGTGCGCTGGGAACATCCCCGGCTCGGCCTGCTGGCCCCGGACGAGTTCATCCCGCTTGCCGAGGACACCGCCATCATCGGACCCCTGACCCACCACGTGCTGGACACGGCCGTGCGGCAGGCCCGCAGCTGGCGGGACGCGGGGCACCCGCTGCCGGTCGCCGTCAACGTGGCCGCCCGCAACCTCGCCGACCCGCATCTGGCCGACACCATCCTGGACCTGCTGGCGGCGCACGATGTGCCGCCGCAGCTGCTGTGCCTGGAGCTGACCGAGAGCGCCATCACCACCGATCCGGACCGGGCCCTGCGGCTGATGACCCAGCTGCGCGCCGCCGGGGTCTCGCTCGCCGTCGACGACTTCGGTACCGGCTACACGAGCCTCGCCCAGCTGAAGAACCTGCCGATCACCGAACTGAAGATCGACCGTAGCTTCGTCGACACGATGACCACCGACCGCAGCAACGACCTGATCGTCCGCAGCATCGTCGACCTGGGTCGAAACCTCGGCATGACCACCGTCGCCGAGGGTGTCGAGGACGCCTCGACTCTGGCCGCCCTGGCCGCCTACGGGTGCGCCGTCATCCAGGGCTTCCACCTGTCCGGCCCGCTACCCGTCGACGCCTTCGACCGCTGGTACGCCCGCCGCCGCGCCGAACGCAAGGGTGCCCTGCTGCCGCTCAGCGCGGTATAGCGGCCCGCCCGACCGGGCCGATCAGTCGCGGTGTGCCGCGCCGAGCGGCGGGCGGAACGACCGGGCGAGCATGACGGTACCGACCGTCAACGCGGCGGGTACGGCGAACGCCCACCGCAGCCCCCACCTTTCCGCCACCGTGCCGACCAGGGCCGCACCGACCACGAAACCCACGTAGTTGAACAGGTTCACCCGCGCCACGGCGATCCCGGTACCGGCCGGATCCAGCGCGCCGGCCACCGAGTACGACTGCGGTACCACCACGCACAGGCCCAGCCCCAGCACCGCGAAGCCGGCGATGCCCGGTGCCGGGCTGCCGGCGACCGCCACCAGCAGCAACCCCACAACGCCGAGCGAGGCGCCGGCGCCCACCGCGCGGACGGCGCCGTGGCGGGCGACCAGCCGGTCTGCCAGCGAGCGGCCGACGACCATGCAGGTCTGGTACGCAGCCAGGCCGAGCGCCGCGACGCTCTGGCTGCCGCCCAGGTCCCCGTGCAGGTAGACGGCGCTCCAGTTGGAGGTGGCCGAGTCGGCGATGAACACCAGCATCATCGCGGTGCCGACCGCGATGATCGGCGGCCAGGGCACCCGGCTGGCTCCCCCGACCGGCGCCGGGGCCGCCTCCTCGACCGGCGCGAGCAGGCGCGGGCCGGCGCTGAGCGCGATGCCCGCGCCGACCGCCGCCACGGTGCCCAGCTGGTACGGCAGGGGCCAGTGCCAGTGGGCGGTCACCGCGGTGGCGAGCGCACCGGCGATACCCCCGGCGCTCCAGACGCCGTGCAGCGAGGCCAGCAGCGGCCGGCCGTACCGCCGCTGGACCGCGACGCCCTGCATGTTCATCGTCGCGTCCACCATGCCGAGGAACAGCCCGACCGCGGCCAGTACCACGTACAGCACCGGGCGCGAGCCGGCGAGCCCCGCCGCGGTGATGGCGCCGCACACCCCGATACCGCCGATGCGCAGGACGACGGCGCTGCCGGCGCGGCCCGCCAGGACACCGGCGAGGACGCTGCCGACGCCGGCGACCACCGGTACGGCCAGCAGCACCAGCGACAGTTCGCCGGTACTGAACCTGAACTTCTCCTGCAGTACCGATACCTGGGTGAGCAGGGCCGCGAAGCACAGTCCCTGGGTGAAGTAGGCACCCGCGATCGCGCTCCGCGCGCGACGATCCCGCTGGTCGACCATCGCGCCCTCCCAATACGAAAGTCCCGCTTGTTGGCGACGCGGTAACCGTCGAAACCACGCCGAGCGCAACGTCGCCTATCCGCGCACCCGGGTTGGGGGCGCGACGCGGGAGCCGACCGGCGCGGCGACCCTCAGACCCGAATGACCGACAACCCGGCCACCCCGTTGACGGGATCAAAATCGTTGCCCTGAGTCACGACCGGCATGCTTCGCGACAAGGCGGTTGCCGCGATCCACAGATGGTTGACGTTGAGGCGCCGGCCACGGTCGGCCAGGTGGACCCGAAGTTCCGCCCACGCCCTGGCCGCGTCCTCATCGATGGGAATGACCTCGATGTCGGACAGGATGTCCAACGCCGCCAGCCGACGGGCGCGGGTGGCGGTGTCGACAGCCGCGAGTACCCCGGCCTGCAGTTCCGCCAGGGTGACCACCGACACCGCACTCTCTGCG
>JAVHWE010000607.1:0-3318 GCA_032160285.1 Micromonosporaceae bacterium
CACCTTGTGGACGGGCAGACCGTCAATGCCCACATCTCATGGCTCGACTGGACGCCCGATCTGCCCATCGGCAGCATCGACCGCTTCCGTGCACCCCGGCGGACGCCCACAGGCGCCGCCGCGGGGATGTCGATTCCGGTGCCCGGGTAGTTCACCACGGCACTGCCCCCCGGTTGACGGCGCCGTAGGGTCCGGCCACCCGGTGGTCGGGCGCACGACGCCGGCCCCGGCGGACGGGTTCGACTGGCCTTCATCGCCGCGACGTCGCCCGTCGCAAACCCACCACATACCTGATCTTCACCGAGGAGTCCCATGTACCAGGTTGATGTCCGCCGGCAGGACGGTGTGTCCGACGGGCACGGGTCGCCGCAGACCACGGTCGCTTTCAGTCCGCGTGGAGATTGCTACGCGAGCGGCGGCTATGACGGTCAGGTGATCGTCTGGGAGCGCGCCACCGGCCGACCGCTCTGGTCGGCCAGGCATGTGCGGCTGGTCAACGCGGTCCGGTTCGCACCGACCGGCCGCCTGCTGGCCAGTGTGTCGGCGGACAAGACGTGCCGGGTCTGGGACGTGACCGACGGCCGCCTGGTCCAGCAGTTGGCGCGCCAGCCCGACGATCTCAACTCGTTGGCGTGGCTGGATGACGACACTCTCGTCACCGTGAGCCAGGACGGCACCGGGCGGATCTGGAACGTACCGACCGGGACCCTGGACCACCGCACGCTCTTCCACAGTGACCACTGCATGTCGGTGGATTTCGCCGACGGCGTGCTGGCCACCTGCGGTGAGGACGCCATGATCAAGCTGTGGGGACCGGACGGAACGCTGCGCCGGGAGCTGCCGCAGGCCGGT
Organism: Micromonosporaceae bacterium; assembly: GCA_032160285.1. Taxonomy (GTDB): domain Bacteria; phylum Actinomycetota; class Actinomycetes; order Mycobacteriales; family Micromonosporaceae; genus Planosporangium. The sequence continues at coordinate 853 of JAVHWE010000607.1, forward strand.
CATGCCGAAATGTGCCGGTGGTCGCCGGACGGACAGCTGCTCGCCGCGAGCTGCGACGACGGGTTCGTCCATCTGCTCTCCCCGACCGGCAGCCTGATCGCGAAGGTGGGGCCGTATGTGGCGGCGGTGAAGTCCGTTGCCTGGTCGCCGGACGGCGAGCGGATCGCGGTCGGCGCGTACGACAGCACCGTCGCGCTGTGGGACGTCCGCTCGGGAGACCTGCTGAAGCGGTGGTACGGGGCGCAGTTCTGGCCGCGGTCGCTCGACTTCGCCGCGGACGGTGCGTCCCTGATCGTCGGCACCATCTCCACCGCGCCACAGGTGCTCGGCATCGGTGCCATCGTCGCCTCGCCGGCCAGCGTGGCCACGGTGATCGTCGAACCCCGCACCCCGACCCGCGGGGTCAATCACCTCACGGTGGGCGCCGACGTTCTCGTCGCGGGCTGCGACGACAGCACCCTGCGGGTGTGGGCCGGCGCCGATCAGCCGGCTCGGACCCTGGGCGTCGGCGACGGCAGTCTGGTCAACGCCGTTGCGGTCACGTCCGACGATCAGCGGATCGCGTACGGCACCTTCTCCGGCCGCCTCGGCATCGTCGACGGTCGCACCGGTGACTGTCTCGTGGAGATCCGTCGTGAGCACCCGATCAACCGGGTCGCGTGGTCGCCGTCCGGAAGCTACCTGGCCGTCGCCGACTACGAGGGTGCGCTGGACATCTACGCCTCGACCGGGGCCGACCTGGCTGAGCACACCAGTTACCGCGAGCACGGCGGCGCGATCAAGGACGTGAGCTGGCTGGACGACGACCAGCTCGTCACCTACTCGACCGACCGGACCGCGCGGCTGGTGTCGCTTGCCGGCGAGACGCTCCGCGTCTTCACCGGGCACGGTGAACTCATCAACGGCGGCTCGGTGACCACGATCGGGGGTCGCCGGGTCCTGGCGACGGTGTCGCGGGACCGCACCGCACGCCTGTACGACCTGGACACCGGTGCGTTGTTGAACGTGCTGTGTGGTCATGACGAGTCGGTCAAGGCGGTCGCGTGGCATCCCGGCGGGGAACCGATTCTGCTGACCGGGTCGTACGACTTCACCGGTCGACTGTGGACGCTGGACCCGACCACGTGGCGGCTGGTATCCGTCGAGCCGTTGACCGGGCACACCAACGCGATCAGTACCGTCACGTGGTACGGCCGGGTTGCCGTGACGGGTAGCTGGGACGGCACCGTGCGGATGTGGGATCGCAGCGCCGCCGGCGAACCGGTGGTACGCGAGTTGGCGGTCGCCGACATCGACGCTCCGGCCGGGCGGGTCGGTGCTTGATGTCCACCCTCCTGAGGGAAAGTTCCGCGATAGCCCTCGACATCACCGGTGACGACGCCGAGCGACTCAGGTTGGTGGCGACCGCGATCGGACGCGGGGCGGACGTGGTGGACGACGTTCGATGGGTCGCCCGCGTCCGGAGCGCCTTCGAGGACACGCCGTCGTCGCTGCGCAGGGCGATCCGTTCGTTCCGGCGGAACACGGGCGACAACGGCGTTCTGCTCATCCGTGGGCTACCGGTCGCCGCCGTCGGCGAGGTGCTCGGCCCGACCCCGAACGTCGAGGGCTCGGTGCAGCGGAATGCGAGCGTACCGGCCGCCCTGCTGCTGCTGGCGGCGAGCGGCCTTGGTGATCCGGTGGCATTTCGCCCGGAGAAGGCCGGTGCGCTGGTCCAGGATGTCGTCCCGGTACCCGGCAAGGAGGAGTTCCAGGGCAACGCCGGCTCGGTGGTGCTGTCGTTCCATAACGAGAACGCGTTCCACCCGCACCGCCCGGACTACATCCTGCTGTACTGCCTGCGTGCCGATCACGACGGCGTGGCCGCGCTGCGGACGGCGTGCGTGCGTACGTTCCTGCCGTTGCTGGGCGCCGACACCCGCGGGACGCTGTTCCGGCCCGAGTACGTGACGATGGCGCCGCCGTCGTTCGGCCCGGCGGCGAAGTGGTCGGGGGAGCCCCACGCCGTTCTGTTCGGCGCACCCGACGATCCGGAAATTCGGGTCGACATGGCCGCGACCCGGCCGCAGACACCGGGCGGAGCGGCCGCCCTCGCCGAACTGCAGGACGTATTCGAGCGGGCCGGCACGGCCGTCCGGCTCGCACCCGGCGATCTCGCGGTCGTCGACAACCGCACGACCGTCCACGGTCGTTCCGCCTTCGTACCGCGATACGACGGCGAGGACCGTTGGCTGCAGCGTACGTACGTTCTTGCCGACCTCAGGCGGTCGCGCCACCACCGGCCCGATGACGGACACGTCCTCGACCACTGACGTAACCGAAGGACGGGATCGGTCTATGACGTTACCGGGAACAGCTGCGCCGCAATCGGTCGGCGACGATCGCACCACCGTCGGCATCACGCCGGTCCGCACGATCACATTCGGCCGTGCGGGACTGATGGTCAGAGAGCGAGGGAGTCGCGCA
>JAVHWE010000617.1:0-3010 GCA_032160285.1 Micromonosporaceae bacterium
TCGGCCAGCGGCTGCAGGGACTGCACGACCTCCTCGATCACGCGTAGGCAGTCGACCGGCTCGAGAGCGATCTGGACCCGACCGGACTCGATCTTCGCGAGGTCGAGAAGGTCGTTGATGATGGACAGCAGGTGCTTGCCGCTCGTCTGCACCAGGCGTAGCTGGTGCTCCTGCTCGGTGTTGAGCGGACCGGGGAGCTTCATCAGCATGGTGCCGGTGAAGCCGATGATGGCGTTGAGCGGCGTGCGCAGTTCGTGGCTCATGCTGGCCAGGAAGTTGTCCTTGGCCTTGCTGGCCCGTTCCAGTTCGACGTTCTGTTCGCGTAGTTGCCGTTCGATGCGTTTGCGGTCGGTGACATCGCGGAGGGCGGCCATGGTGAGTCGCCCGGCCGGGGTCTCGAGGGCGCTGAGGCTGATCTCCACGGGGATCTCGGTGCCGTTCTTGTGCAGGGTGGTCAGTTCCAGCCCGGCTCCGATCTGTCCGGCGTCAACCGGACGGAGCCCGTCGGGGATCAGTTTCTCCACGGGCTGGCCCATCAGCTCGTCCCGTTCGTACCCGAACAGCCGCTCGCACTGCGCGTTGACCAGTTCGACGGAGCCCGACGCGTCGACGCCGAGGATGGCGTCCGGGGCGACCTCGAGCATCCACCGGAGCTTCGTCTCAGCGAGCTTGCGGGCGCTCAGGTCCCGCGACATCGACGCGACCCCCGCGATGCGTCCGCCCGCGTCCATGATCGGGGAGATCGCCACCGATACCGTGAGCCGCCTGCCGTCCTTGCACAGCCGCTCCGCCTCGTACGGCTCGACCCGCAAACCCGCCGCGACGCGCCGGAGCATCTCCGACTCAATCTCACGCGCATCGGCCGGAATGACCATGTCGAACCGGCCTCCGACAACCTCCTGTGCGCTGAAGCCGTAGAGGCGTTCCGCGCCGGAATTCCAGCTCGTGATCACGCCCTCGACGGTCTTACCGACAATCGCGTCGTCGGCGGACTGCACCAACGAGGCCGATGCCAGCGCACGGGCCTGCTCGGTGGCGTCGCGCACCACGACCAGGACCCGATCCGGATCCGGCGACGCGCCCGGCAACGTCGATGCGTCCCACGACACCACGGGATGGGGGCCGCCCCGGTCCCGGAGGGCGATTTCGCAGTCGGCGACCGATCCGGCGGCGAACGCCTGGCTCAGATACGACTCGGCCGTCGCCTCGTCGGCGAAGCACTCCCGCAACGGCGCGCCGAGCAGATCGGTACGGCTCAGGCCGGTCAGCGCGACCATGTGCCGGTTCACGTCCGCGATGACACCGTCACGATCCACGATCGCGATGGCATCCGGGATGGCCTCCACGATCAACCGGGTACAGTCCTGTACGTCCGGTTGCGGATCGCCGAGTACCGGCAAAGCGACCACTCTACTGGCCATAGTCACCTGCCTCCGGGCTAGAAGATAGCCACGAGACGCGAATCTCCGATAGGCGCTTCGGCCATCAATTTCCGGATAAGTGTCCCATATCCCGACGGCCTGAACGGTGACTCAGGTAAACCGGCCGCCTCACCGGCCGGCCGGCACCGGGCGGCTGCGCCCGGCGTACCATCCGGCATGGCCTTTGACGACGTACTCGCCGGACGGATTCGCGAACGCCTCCGCGAGGTCCCCGGCGTCGACGAGAAGAAGATGTTCGGGGGGCTGGCGTTTCTGACCGGCGGCAACATGACCGTCGGCGTCTACGGCGACGACCTCATCGCCCGGATCGGCCCCGACGGCCAGGCCGCCGCGCTGACCGAGCCGGGCGCGCGCCGATTCGACATCACCGGCCGGCCGATGCGCGGCTGGGTCCTGGTCGCCGGGGAAGCCCTCGACGACGCCGTCCTGGACCGCTGGATCCGGCGGGCCCGCGACTTCGTGGCGACCCTGCCACCCAAGTAGACCGCTACCCGCGATCGATCACGTGGTGCAGGTCGCGGCGCTCGATCGCGGCGGCCATCAGTTCACCGAACCGGTCCGGGGTACAGGCGAAGGCCGGCACGCCGAGCGCCGCGAGAGCCGCGGCGTTGTCGGTGTCGAAGTCGGGAGCGCCATCGTCGGACAGCGCCAGCAGCACGATGACCTGCACCCCGGACGCGGTCAACGCCGCCACCCGGCGCAGCATCTCGTCGCGGACACCACCCTCGTACAGGTCGCTGATCAGTACCAGGATGGTGTCGCCCGGCCGGGTGACCAGACCCTGGGCGTACGCGATCGCCCGGTTGATGTCGGTGCCACCACCGAGCTGGGTACCGAACAGGACGTCCACCGGGTCGGCCAGCCGGCTCGTCAGATCGGCCACCGCCGTGTCGAACACCACGAGCGAGGTCCGCAGGGTCGGCAGCGAGGCGAGCACGGCGGCGAAGACACTCGCGTACACCACCGACGCCGCCATCGACCCCGACTGGTCGACCAGCAGGATCACGTCACGCTGGACAGCGGTGGTGCGGCGGCCGTACCCGATCAGCCGCTCGGGCACGATCGTGCCCAGTTCGGGTTGGTAGTGGCGGAGATTGGCGCGGATTGTGCGCTGCCAGTCGATGTCACCGTGGCGGGGCCGGTTGACCCGGGCCGCCCGGTTGACCGCGCCGGTCAGCGCGGCCCGCGTGCGTTGGGAGACCCGGCGCCGCAGGTCCGCCACCACGGTCGCGACGACGGCCCGGGCCGCCCGCTTGCTGCGTTCGGGCATCACCCGGTTGAGGCTCAGCAGGGTACCGACCAGGTGGACGTCCGGTTCGACCGCGTCGAGGGTCTCCGGTTCGAGCAGCATCCGGGTCAGGTTGAGCCGCTCGATCGCGTCCGCCTGCATCACCTGGACCACTGTGGACGGAAAGTACCGCCGAATGTCGCCCAACCAGCGCGCCACCCGGGGAGCCGACGCGTTGAGGCCCCCGCCGCGGCGGGGCCGGTCGTCGGCGGTGGGGTCGCGGTCGGAGTCGTAGAGCGCGGCCAGCGCCGCGTCGATCGCGGCGTCGCCCCCGGTGAGG
>JAVHWE010000418.1:0-2871 GCA_032160285.1 Micromonosporaceae bacterium
GAATCCTGCTCGGCCTGCCCCGCCAGGTCGCGCACGACCTGATCGTGCAGACGGCGATCGGCTCGGCGGTGATGCTGCGCGACTCCGGCGAGCACCCGGTCAAGCTGCGGGAGGCGGTCACCTCACCAGCGGGTACCACGATCAACGCGATCCGGGAGTTGGAGAACCACCGGGTACGCGCGGCGCTGCTCACCGCGCTGGAGGCGGCCCGCGACCGGGCCCGGGAGATCGCCGCCCAGAACCTCTGACCCCAGGTCAGCGGATTCATTCACGCGGCGAAGGCTTCCGGCCCGGCACCCGCGGTGCTTACCGTCAACCGGTACGAGTGTGGCCGATGTTCTTCCCCGTTGATCGGCCTGCCGACCCGCCGTCGGTCGCGTACGCGGCCGACGGCGGTCATTGCGGATGCCGGTAGCCTGTGCCGGGTGCGATTCGAAGTGACCCGGGCGCTGGACGCCGTGGAGCGGCGGCTCAGTACGGATCCGCTGCTCACCGGCGCCGTCATCGACCTGCGCGAGGTGGTGCGGCTGGTTGATCTCGACGGTGGCCGGCCGGCCAACCTGCTCCGGGTCGGCATGGTGATCGACGCGTTGAGCCGCCGGCTGGGCGACGGCGGCGTGTCGCTCTACCCGGTGGCCGCCCGCGGACTGCTGTCGGACACCGACCTCACCTCCAACGAGCGGATGGTGATCCGGCGGTGGTCCGATGACGGCCGGGTCGAGGTCGTGCCGGCGGACGTGGCGGCGCTGGGCCGCATCTGCGAGGTGGCCGGTCTGACCGGTCAACCGGTGATCACCAGGGCGCCGCTTCCCGGGTACACCGGGGTGAGATTTGCGCCGGTCGCCGCGGCCGGTGGCGCGGCGCTGGACGGTGGCGGCGTGGGTACGACGCCGTCGCGGCACGCCGTGCTGGGCCGGCGGTGGCGGTGTCCGGTGGCCGACTGCCCGAGTTTCGGGCTGACCGCGGGACCGTTCTCGGGCGGCGCCAGCCGCGACGGCGGGCAGCCGCCCCCGCACCTGGCTGCCGGCGGTGTGCCGTGCTGTCCCCGCCACGGCGAGCGGCTGGTCGACGAGGGGCCGCGGGCACCGGCGGTACCGATGATCGCGCGGGTCGGCGGCATGGTCCGCGAACGGTTCGTGGTGATCGAGGGCGCGCCGGTGGTGGTCGGCCGGTCCCCGGACGAGGGCGACGGCGTCGTGCTCGGCCCGTACCTCGACGACGAGGCCGTCCGCTGGGTCAGCCGCAACCACCTCCGCCTGGAACTGCACGGCGACGAGCTGCGGGTGACCGACCTCAGTACCAACGGGACGGTACTGCTCGGCCGCTCCGGCCCCCGCGACACCCCCCGGCCGGTCGGCCTGTCCCGCGACCACGCGCACCGGGTGGGCGAGTGGGACCTGCTCCAGCTCCACCAGGGCGTCGAGGTCAGCCGCGCCGACCGCGACTTCCGTCCGGCGATGGCGGGGCAGCCCGAGTCGTCGGTGATGGGCGACGCGCCGACGATCGCGATGCGCCTACCGGGTCCCCCGTCCCGGTAGGTCAGGGAGGACGGGCAGCGATGTTGATCGTGGTGGACGCGGCCAACGTGGTCGGTTCGGTACCGGACGGGTGGTGGCGCGACCGAATCGGCGCCAACGAGCGGTTGCGCGACGCCCTGGCCGCGGCGGGCCCGGCGGCCGCACTGCCGGGTGCCGCCGACGACGACGAACTCGTTCTGGTGGTCGAGGGCGCCGCCCGCCGGGTCGCCGGCGTCCCCGGCGTACGTGTGGTCTCCGCCACCGGCTCCGGCGACGACGCCATCGTCGAGCTCGTCCGCACCGGAGGCACCGGGCACGAGATCGTGGTGGTCACCGCCGACCGGGGTCTGCGCGACCGGGTGACCGCCCTCGGCGCCCGGGTCGTCGGCCCCGGCACCCTCCGCACGTAGGCGGGTGGCCGTTACCGGGCCAGCCGGACCGCGCCGTCGCGGGCCAGCGCCGCGCCCTGGGCCAGCCCGGCCTCCAGCGCAACCACCCGGCGCGACGGGTCGAGCACGTTCGGCCCGATCGCCGCCCGCGCCGCCTCGTCCGGTTTGATCAACGTGACCGAGCCGTGCGTGCGCAGCAGCTCCAGCTCGGCCGGCGGCGCACCCATCGGTCCGGCGTCGGCCATCGGCGCGATCACCACGATCGTGGTGGCCCCGGCGGCCAGGTCCGCGTTGGTACCCGACCGCAGGCCCCCGTCCACGTACCGCCGACCGTTGATCCGGACCGGTGGGTACACGCACGGCACGGCGCAGCTCGCCGCGACCGCCCGGACCAGCGGTACCCCGCTGTCGCGGTCCCAGGCCACGGCCTCGCCGGTCTCGGCGTCCACCCCGGTGATGATCAATGCCCGCTCCGGCCAGTCCGCCAGCGGCATCTGCACGGCGAACGAGTTCACCTGCTCGTCCTCGTCACCGACCTGGGCGCCCAACGCCATCGCGCCGATCCGGGCCCGGGCCTGCTGGGGATCCAGCGACGTGTCGCGCAGCACCGTGAACGCGCGCATCACCAGGCCGATGTCGACCTGGCGCGGACTCTCGGCGCGGGCCTCGCGCTGCCGGGCGACCATCGCGTCGAGCGTCAGCCCGGTCGCCACCATCGTCGCGACGATCGAACCGGCCGAGGTACCGACCAGCAGGTCGGCGCCGGTCAGATCGGTACCACCGCTTCCGGACCCGTTGGTGGCGGGGGAGTTCAGGCCGGCCAGGATGCCCACCTCCCAGGCGATGCCGGTGATGCCGCCGCCGCCGAGGACCAGCGCGGTACCGCCGTTCATCGGGGCCCGCCCGGGGCCGGCAGGTCCATGGGCGGTCACGAGTACATCCGGGCGACGGTCTCGGCGACGCAG
>JAVHWE010000061.1:0-9272 GCA_032160285.1 Micromonosporaceae bacterium
CGACCGTGGCACGCAGACAAGGCCGCCTGGTCCAGCTGGACCAGGCGGCCTTGTCTGCGCGGTCGGCCGACCACCGCATGGTGCGGGGCCCGTGCCGGTGTGGCTTGGGTTAGCAGTGCTTCCAGCCGAAGTGAACGACGGTGTCGACGTCGCCGTCGCTCGACCGCAGTGACATCGAACTGGCTCCGCCCGGCGAGTTGACCCGCAGCTCGGTGTTCATGTTGAGGCTACGGTCGACGCCGCAGGCGGCGAAGACGACCTCCGCTACCGCGGTGACGTCGGTGGTGTGCCACGCCGCATGCAACGGTCCGGTAAAGGTGTGGTCGACGAAGTTGTTGGCCGACGAACCCTGGAAGTAGTAATTGGTGCGTTCCAGGGCCGACGCGCCGGCCACGAGGTTGGCCCGGCCGCGGTAGTCAGCGCTGGCGATCGCGAAGGTGAACCCCTGTGGGATGTGAACGACCACGTTGATCTGGCAGTTCTGCCGGAACTCGGTCGGCGCAGCCGTGCCACCATCGCGAGCGATAAAATCCTGGTAAACAACGCGGAATCCGGAGTTATCCGGCAGCATCGTCGCCGTCGCGGAGTTACCCGGGCAACCCGATCCATTGATGATGGTCACCTCGAGGGTAATGACGGCCGTGGGCGGTGCGTCGAAGGCAGCGACAGCCGAAGGCGTCGAGCCGGCCAGGGCCGGCCCGGAAAAGCCCAGTACGGCAGCGGCAATGAGGCCGGCAAAGGCGGCTCGTTTCGCGCCTGCCGATCCGATGACTGTCATGGGGGATCCTCTCGGGTCAGATTGCGGATGCGTACCCCGTGTGCGACTGGACGTCGGCACCTCCGGCCGATAGGGGCCACGATGCCACCAATGCTCATTGATCGATGATTAGCGATGACTGGGCGAATCGTATCGGCGTGACCATCGGATCACAATGCTCCATCCTGGACAACTTCGAGAACGGTGCCCCACGTGCGCCGTGCCGTGATTCGCGATCCCCGTCAGCGTCGGGCCCAACCCGGCCGACGGCCGTTTCTGGGCAGGTCAGAGGGGGTGAAAGCATCAACTGTCGGACGGCGGGACGCGGCCGGCGGGATGCGCCGGCCGGCCGGCGGCCGCCCAGCGTGCGGCGCGGACGGCAGATGATACCGAGATGTCGTAGTTATCGATCGTAGCAATCGTGAATGGGAACTCGTGCCGACGCCCCGATCCGACCGTCAATAACGGGTGCCGCCATGGCTATCTCATGGACAAATTTCACGATAGTACGGCCAACCGCGCGATGAAGCGTACCTTGTCGACAATGCGCTGAAATCGCCGACACCAATGCGGGGAATGCTGAATAGGTCTGGTGCGTCCAACCGGCACGTGGCCGGCAACGTCCTTTCGTTGCCCCGTCCGGACCCCGTGATTGACCACGGCCCGCGTGCCGCTGCGCAGAGTGGAATCGATAGCCGAATCAGCACCGCGAGGCTGGCGTCATCGGATCGACAATAGCAAGCCGATGGCGCCGTGGGCCGAGGTCCGTTGTGCGGATCGGTCAGGCGCCCGGTTGCGGGAAGGCGACGGGACTGCGGTGTCCGTCGTGATCGACGGCCCGTACCCCGAACAGCACGTTGTCCTTGGACAGGTCCACCGTCACGGAGCTGACGTCGCCGACGCCGATGACGTGGGTCCAGTCCGGCGCGGTCGTCTCCCGCCACAGCACCTCGTAGCCGGCGAGGTCGGGCTCGGTACCCCGCTGCCACTCGAGGGTGGTGTCGTTGGTGAGCCGCGAGGTGAGGATCTTCGCACCGAGCGGGGTCCCCGGCGCCTGCGCCAACGACCACAGGGCCGCCGCGTTGACCCGGGCGACCCGGGTGATGTACCCGAAGTCGCAGAACTCGACGAGATCGCCGAACTGCACCCCGTCTTCGATCCGCAGATCCTGGTGCTCGTGGGCGAAGTTCTCCCGGGGCTCGGTGAATCGGGCCGCCGGGTAGCCCTGCTGCAGGAACGAGACATGGTCACTGCCCCGCAGGTACCGGTCACGCCGCCAGATCACCCGCACCTTCATTCCGGTGGACTGATTCTGGGCGACCGCCATCACGTGTCTGGCCAACTGCCGAGACGGGCCGTCGTTCTCCCCGCCGACGGCCTGGCGCCGCGCGGTCTGCGCGGCCGTCTCGGCCGTGGGTACGCCCTCCACGAACAACCGGACGGTACGGGGATCCGCGTCGCTGCCGTCCCGGGCGTCACCGGTACCGATGATGTCGTTGCTGAACATGCCCTGCACGTCCGTGCCGGCGGCCTTGAGTTGCTGCGCCAGAAAGGCCGACCCGTACAAACCCTGCTCCTCGCCCGCTACCGCGACGAACATGATGGTCGCCTCGGTGCGGCGGGTGGCCATCACGCGCGCCAACTCCATCACGGCGGCCACCCCGGAGGCGTCGTCGTCGGCGCCCGGCGCGTCGTCCGTCGCGTTCATCACGTCGGTGACGCGCGAGTCGTAGTGACCGGATACGACGTACACCCGGCCCGGCGCGGTATCGCCGCGCAGCGTCGCGATCACGTTCGTGATGGGGGTCGGCGTGGGGATCCGTGGTGCGGGCTGCTGGATGAACGACTGCAGCTCCACCGTCATCCGGCCGGCGGAGGCCTCGGCGTACCGCTGAAGCTGGGCATGGATCCAGTCCCGGGCGGCGCCGATGCCACGAAGTGGGTCATCCTGACTCGACAGGGTGTGCCGGGTACCGAATCCGGCGAGCCGGCGGACGGTGGCCTCGATCCGCCGCCGGTCGATGTCCCTGAGCAGGAGCCGTAGCTGTTCATCGGGTGGCTGTGGGGTTGCCGGTCGCCCCGGACCGGCGAACGGACCATCCGCTGCCGCGGCGGGCAACGCGGCGAACGGCGTCCCGACGACTGCGGCCACCGAAGCGGACAGAATTGTCCTTCGGGTGCGTACGACTCGTGCGGGATTCTGCGGCTGAGGCTCGCGTGCCATAGGCGGCATCCTTACCCCGATCGGACCGGATGTCTACGGTCGACGATGAACCTTGGCGACAGCCGCGAACTCGCGACAACACAACGGATCCACCCGCAACCACGATGGCCAGCGGCGTAGCGCCGAATCCAGGTCGAAAGCGCTCGGCGCGGTACGACCGGCAGCGTCCACCCGGACCGGCCCGGCGTCCGCGCGGCCCAGCATGGTCACCCCGTGGTAGCTGACGACGCTGATCATCTACCGTCATGGGCACCGACAAATGAAGGGGGCACTCACCATGTCGACACTGACGCGACCACGAGACAACCGGTGGATTGCCGGCGTATGTGCCGGCCTCGCCCGCCGGTTCGGAATGTCTCCCAATACCGTGCGGCTGCTGTTTGTGGTGTCCTGTCTGTTACCCGGACCGCAGTTTCTGATCTACATCGTGCTCTGGGCCATCATGCCGGCGGAGTGAGTCAGGCCCGCGACCGGACGGGGTGCAAACAAGCACCGTTGCGCTACCAAGCTGCTCCCCGGGAACGCGCGAAACAGCCGACGTGGTCACTGGATCGCGGGCCGAATTCCTCAGGATTGCGCCTGGGCCGCCGATTCCGCTGGTACTGGGCCGGAAGGCTCCGCATAGTGGCCTGCGAGCGCACGGCCCGACCGCTTTGTTTCGGCAGTGGGAAGGAGGTTGAGATGCGCAGATTTTGCGAGTCCCAGAAGGCGGCCATCATCACGCGCGTGCTTTCGGGCGCGGGTGGGTTGACCGTGTTGGTGACGGTTTTGGCAGCCGGTAGGAAGTTCAACTAGTTGCGTTCGTCCCGGGCGACCAGGTCGCCCGGGACCCGCAATCTGACGAGGGATGCTGCGATGACCGATGCGTCGACGATGTGGATTCGCGGGTACCTCGGTTTCGTCTATGCCGCAGGCGCCGCGGCTTTGGCATGGGTGTTGGTCAGCGCACAGTGGTTCGTGCCGGCTAACGTCCGTGTTCTGCTGGTGGTCATGGTCGCGCTGCTGGTCGTGGCCGAGTTCCTGCCGATTCGGCTGTGGAGCCACGGCTCCTTCCAGGAGTACACGTTCTCCGGCGCCTTCGCCCTGGTGCTGCTACAGACGGGGCCACTGGTGTATGCGGTACTCCCGCAGATTCTCGTCCTGCTCATCGAGGAGGGTCGACAGCGCAGACCGGCACGGGCGGCGGCGTTCAACGTCGCGCAGAACACCCTGATGTTCGTGCTCGCGCGGTTGGCGATAATCGCGGTCGAGAAGGTGGGCGTCGGCGCCATCGGCCACGTTCCGGCCGTACGCCAGTTGGTCGGTTTCGCCCTCGCCGCCCTGGTGTATTTCGTGGTCAACAACGTGTTGACCGCGACCGCTTTCGCGCTGAAGGACGGCACCTCCGTCAGGGCCTCGATCAACACGACGGTACGCGAGGAGATCCCGGTCACGCCCATCGTGCTCGGACTCGCCCCGATGTTCACCGCCAGCCTGGAGTTTTCCGTCTGGACGGCCCCGCTCTGCCTATTCTTGATCATCGCGGTCCGCGCGGCGGCGAAGATTTCCACCGAACACGAGATAGCCGCTCTGCACGATCCGTTGACCGGCCTGCCGAACCGCACCTTGCTGCTGACCAGGCTACGACAGGCGTTGCACGGTGCCCGGCCGGACCGGCCAACGGCGGTTCTGATGATCGACCTCGATCACTTCAAGGAAATCAACGACAGCCTCGGCCATGCCGCCGGCGACGAACTGCTCGAACGCGTGGCGACCCGCCTGTCCGATACGGTCGGCCCCCGGGACACCGTGGCGCGGTTGGGTGGCGACGAGTTCGCCATCGTCATGGACGAGACCACCGAGGGCGATGCCACGGTCCTCGCCGAACGGATCGCGGGCGCGCTCGGCGAATCGTTCCGGCTGGCCGCGGTGACCCTGAACGTGGCGGCCAGCGTCGGTGTCGCGATGGCACCGGAGCGCCCCATCGACGCGGACACCCTCATCCGGCATGCCGATCTGGCGCTATACTCCGCCAAGCAGGAGCGTGGCCGGCACGTCGTCTACAATCCACACTCCGAGGAGCACTCCATCGACGGCCAGGCGTTGATGGGCCAGTTGCGGCACGGCATCGAACGCGGCGAGCTGCGAGTGTACTTCCAGCCGAAGGTCAGCGTCCTCACCGGTCAGGTCACCGGGATGGAGGCTCTGGTGCGGTGGCAGCACCCCACCCGCGGGCTGCTCGCGCCCGGGCGGTTTCTCACCGCGGCGGAGAACACGCCCCTCATCGTGCCCCTCACCGAACAGGTGATCCACGAAGCGCTCGCGGCCGTCGCGCGTTGGCGCAAGAGCGGTATGCCGATCACCGTGTCGGTCAATCTGACCGCCCGCCAGGTCGCCAACCAGGATCTGCCGCGCCAGATCGAGTCCGCGCTGGCCAGCCACGGGCTGCCCGGGGATGCGCTGGTGGTCGAGGTGACCGAGAGCTGCCTGATCGCCAACCCGATGCGCACCAGGGCCGTCCTGAACGAGCTGCGCAACACCGGCGTGGGCCTGTCCATCGATGACTTCGGAACCGGCTACTCCTCCTTCACGCAACTTCGTGACCTGCCGGTCACCGAAATCAAGATCGACAAGTCGTTCGTGACCACCGTGACCGGATCGACGGCGAACGCCGCCATCGTGAAGTCCGCCATCGACCTGGGTCACAACCTCGGGCTGCACGTGGTGGCCGAGGGGGTCGAGACGTACGCCTGCCTGAACCTGCTGACCGACATGGGATGCGACGTGATGCAGGGCTACCTGCTCGCGCACGCGATGCCGGCCGACCGTGTGTCGGGCTGGTCGGCCAGTCGGCCCTCGATGCTGTACTCCCCCCGAAGCATCCTCCAGATCGCCGCCTGATGCTCACGGTGTATCTCGCCGTCGCCATGCTGCTTCTCGTCGCGGCGACCGGCGCCCCACTGGCCCGGCTGGCAAACCTGCGCCTGCGGCACGGCTGGCTGCTCTGGGCGGCGCTACTCGACCAGATCGTCGTCGTCTCGGTGCTCCCCGACTCGCACCCGACCGCCCTCGCGCTCGCCCACATCGCCTCGTACCTGGCCGCCGGCGCCTGCCTGGTGGTCAACCGCAGGCTGCCCGGCATCTGGTTCATCGGCGGCGGCGGCGGCCTCAACGGGCTGGTCATCGCGCTCAATGGCGGAACCCTACCGGCGACCGGTACCGCCGTGCTCGCATCCGGTCAGGGGGCGCGCCCGGAACACTTCAACAACTCCGCGGTACTCGCGCACCCACGGCTGCCGCTGCTCGGCGACATCTTCGCGACCCCGGCCTGGCTACCCGGCCACAACGTCTTCAGCGTCGGGGACATCGCCATCTGGACCGGACTGGCCTGGCTGCTCTGGCGTACCTGCCAGCCCCTGGGCAGCGGCTCCGACGCCCGGCACCGCCTCGCGTCAGGTCGCGGTCCACACGGGTCCTGAGCGCCGGATGTCAACCAAGTCGGGTGGGAAAGTAGACGAACTGGCCGTCGCCCGTTGACACTCGAGGGATGGATCCCGTCCTCGCACTTGCCGGCCTCGGCGTCGGCATCGTGGTGGGCCTCACCGGGATGGGTGGCGGCGCGTTGATGACACCCATCCTGGTACTGGCCTTCGGCGTCCCGCCGATCGCCGCGGTCTCCAGCGACCTGGCGGCCAGCGCGGTGATGAAGCCGTTCGGCGGCTTCGTCCACGCCCGGCGGGGTACCGTGCGGTGGCCGCTGGTGGGCTGGCTGTGCGTCGGCAGTGTCCCGAGCGCATTTCTGGGCGTCCTGGTCCTGCGCGCGATCGGCCACGACGACACGGTGCAGCGGCTGATCCAGGTGGCGCTGGCGGTTGCCCTGCTGCTCGCGGCCGGCGGGCTGGTTCTGAAATCGCACCTTGCGCGGCGCCGCCCGGTCGCCGCCGGGCCGGCGTCGACGATACGGGCGCGGCCGCTGCCCACCGCCCTGCTCGGCGTGGTCGGTGGTCTCGTCGTCGGCCTGACCTCGGTGGGCTCGGGTTCACTGATCATCGTCGTGCTGCTGGCGCTGTACCCGAGGCTGCGCGCCAACGACCTGGTCGGTACCGACCTGGTACAGGCCGTCCCGCTGGTCTTCGCCGCCGCGCTCGGCCACGCGCTCTTCGGCGATCTGCACCTGGACATCGCCGCCGGGGTACTCGTCGGATCCATCCCCGGGGTCCTGCTCGGAGCGCGGATGTCCGCCCGCGCACCCGCCGCGCTGGTGCGGGCCTCGCTCGTGGTGGTACTGCTGGCCAGTGCTCTGAAGCTGCTCGGGGTACCCAATCTGTGGGTCGCGGCCGCAACGGTCACGGCGATTGCCACGATCACCGCCGTGGCCGTACGCGAGCGCCTGGCGAAACGACGAACCGCTCCCGGGGCGGTGAGCGTCGGGCCGGCGGGCGAACCGGTCGGTTGACACCGGCCGCCGCGGTGACCGGCGTTTAGCATCGACGGCCGGTGGGCACCTGCTGGGCTACCGAATCACCACTGTGGACAGCGGGGGACCTCAGATGCTTGAAGATCAGAGCCGTGATGGCCTGTCTCGTCGTCGCCTGCTGGAAATGTCCGCCGCGGCGATGGGCGCGGTGTGGGTTCCCGTGGGCGTCGCGACCCGCGCGAGCGCCGCGACCGGCGCGGCGCCACCGAACTTCCCGGCCGACATCGAGCTCCACCGCCAGGTGTACCGAAACTGGTCGGGTGAGATCCGGGTGGACGCCGTGTGGACCTGCGTCCCGCGTACGGCCGCGGCCGTCGTCACCGTCGTGAACTGGGCGCACGCGAACAACTATTCGGTACGCGCGAAGGGCTACCGCCACACCTGGTCGCCGCTGACGGTGACCGCGCAGCCCGGCACCGCCGACCGGATCATGCTGGTCGACACCACGCGGCACCTGACCACGATGGCCCTCGTCGCCACCGCGCCGGCGGCGGTGCGCGTGCAGGCCGGCGCCTCGATGGAGGCGCTGCTGGCCTTCCTGGAGGACGCCGGCTACGGGCTGACCGATACGCCCGCGCCCGGGGATCTGACCGTCGGCGGGGTGCTCGCGATCAACGGTCACGGCACGGCCGTGCCGGCCGTCGGCGAGAACCCGCTGCCCGGACATACCTACGGCTCGCTCAGCAACCTCGTCGTCTCCCTGACCGCCGTCGTCTGGGACCCGGCCGCCGGCAGCTACGCACCGCGGACGTTCGACCGCGCCGACCCCGATTGCGCGGCGTTCCTGACCCATGTCGGTCGGGCGCTTGTCACCGAGGTGACGTTGCGGGTCGGCGCCAACTCCCACCTCCGCTGCGTCAGCCGCGTCGACATCCCGGCCGGCGAGCTCTTCGCCGCTCCGGGCAGCGGCGCGGCCCGCACGTTCGCCAGCTTCGTGGATGGCGCCGGTCGGGTGGAGGCGATCTGGTTCGTCTTCACCGACCAGCCCTGGTTGAAGGTCTGGAGCGTCGCGCCGACGCGTCCGCCGACCGCCCGCCCGGCGGTGGCGCCCTACAACTACCCGTTCTCCGACAACATCCCGAAAGAGGTGTCGGACCTGGTCACCCGGTTGATGAGCGGGGACTGGGCGGCCACCCCGACGTTCGGGCGGGCGCAGTACGCCGCGGTGGCCGCCGGCCTGGCCGCCACAGACAGCGGCGACCTGTGGGGTCCGTCGAAAAACCTGCTGTTGTACGTCAAGCCCACCACCCTGCGCGAGACGGCCAACGGCTACGCCATCCTCACCAACCGGGATTCGATCCAGCGCGTCGTCGCGGAGTTCGCCACGTTCTTCGCCGATCGCCTGTCCGCCTACCAGGCACGGGGCCTGTTTCCCGTTACCGGTCAGGTCGAGATCCGGGTCAGCGGGCTGGACCGCGCCGGCGATGTCGGGGTACCCGGTGCGCAGCCGCCGGCACTGTCCGCCGTGCGTCCGCGCGAGGATCATCCGGACTGGGACGTCGCGGTCTGGCTCGACATACTGACGCTTCCGCCCGCGCCGTCCGCCGCCGCGTTCTACCGGGAGATCGAGGCGTTCGTCTTCGGCAACTACACCGGCTACGCCGCCGCCCGGGTGGAGTGGTCGAAGGGCTGGGCCTACACCGCGGACGCGGCCTGGTCCGATCGACGGGTACTGACCGAGACCGTTCCCGACACCTACCGCCAGGGGCCAAACCCGACATGGGACCGGGCGATCGCGACCCTGGACCGGTACGACCCGGGCCGGGTTTTCAGTAACGCCTTCCTCGACGTCCTGATGCGTTAGCCGGGTGGCCGGATGCCGCGGCTTCGCGCAC
>JAVHWE010000089.1:0-4916 GCA_032160285.1 Micromonosporaceae bacterium
GCAAGGACCTCACCGGCGCGGAGAAGGCCAGCGAGGAGGAGCTCGCCGGGGTCAACGTGCTGGCGCTGGCCGAGGCGGAGCGGCCGCTGATCGGTACCGCCGCCGAGGGCGGGATCATCGACCCGGATGTGCTGTGGTCGTGTACGACGTGCGGTGCCTGCGTCGAGCAGTGCCCGGTGGACATCGAGCACGTCGACCACATCATGGACATGCGCCGCTACCAGGTGCTCATCGAGTCGAATTTCCCCAGCGAGGCCGGCGTCATGCTGCGCAACCTGGAGAACAAGGGCAATCCGTGGGGCGCCCCGCCCACCACCCGCGAGGACTGGACCCGCAATCTCGGCTTCGACGTGCCCAAGGTCGCCGACGGCGGAGACTTCGAGTACCTGTTCTGGGTCGGCTGTGCCGGCGCGTTCGAGGACCGCGCGAAGAAAACCACCCGCGCGGTCGCCACGTTGCTGCACGAGGCGGGCGTCAGCTTCGCGATCCTCGGCGACGGCGAGACGTGTACCGGTGATCCGGCGCGCCGCATCGGCAACGAGTTCGTCTTCCAGCTGCTCGCCCAGCAGAACGTGGCGACGCTGAACGAGGTCGGCGCGAAGAAGATCGTGGCCACCTGTCCGCACTGCTTCAACACCCTGGCCAACGAGTACGGCGAACTCGGCGGTACCTTCGACGTGGTCCACCACACCCAGCTGCTCGCCCACCTGGTCGAATCGGGCCGGCTGACACCGGTACAGCCGGTCGACGGGGGTGTCACCTACCACGATCCGTGCTACCTGGGCCGGCACAACCGGATCTTCGAACCGCCCCGCGAGGTCCTGTCGGCCGCGGTCGGCCCGGCAGCCGAGCGGAAGGTCACCGAGATGGACCGCTTCGCGGAGCGGTCCTTCTGCTGCGGCGCCGGTGGCGCGCGGATGTGGATGGAGGAGCGGATCGGCAAGCGCATCAACGTGGAGCGGGTCGAGGAGGCTCTCGCCACGGGTGCGCAGACCGTCGCGGTCGGCTGCCCGTTCTGCCTGACGATGCTCGGCGACGGCGTTACCGGCAAGAAGTCGGTGGGCGAGGCGAGTACCGACGTCGAGGTGGTCGACGTGGCGACCGTCCTGCTCCGGTCGTTGGGAGAGTCGCCTGCGCGGGGCGCATAGCGGCAGCCTCCGCGCCGGTCTGCGAGAATGGGCAATCTGTTGACGACCCTGTTGCCACTGCTGGCGTTCGCGCTGCTCACCGCCGCCAACGCGGCCTTCGTCGCGGCCGAGTTCTCCCTTGTCACCGTCGACCGGGCGGAAATCGACCGGGCGGCCGCGGCCGGCGACCGGGCCGCGCGTACCGTCCGCGGCGCGCTGGGTGAACTGTCGTTCCAGCTCTCCGGCGCGCAGCTCGGTATCACGATCGCGGCCCTGCTGACCGGCTACCTCGCCGAGCCGGCACTGGCCCACCTGTTCGAGCCGCTGGTGCGCCCGCTGGCCGGGACCGCGACCAGCGGGATCACGCACGGACTCGCCCTCATCGCCGCGACCCTCGCGTCCATGCTCCTCGGCGAGCTGGTACCGAAGAACGCGGCCTTGGCCCGGCCGATGCCGATCGTCCGCGCGGCGGCGGGTCCACTTCGGGCCTTCTCCCGGATCTTCTCCTGGCTGATCCTGGCGCTCAACGGGTCGGCGAACTGGATCGTGCGCAGGCTCGGGGTCCAGCCGCAGGAGGAGCTGGCCAGTGCCCGCTCGCCGGAGGAACTGGGGCTGCTTGCGGTCATCTCGGCCCGCGCCGGCGCGCTGCCCCCGGACACCGCGGTACTGCTGCGCCGCACGATCCGCTTCGGCGACAAGCGCGCCGCCGAGGCGATGACGCCGCGGGTGGACGTGGAGGCGCTGCGGGCCGGCGAAACCGTCGCCGACCTCCTCACGGCCGCGCGCGCGACCGGGCACAGCAGATTCCCCGTGTACGAGCAGACCCTCGACACGGTCACCGGGGTCGCCACCGTCAAGGACGCGCTGGGCGTACCCCCCGTCCGGCGGGCGAGCACGACCGTGGCCGCGGTTGCGCTGGAGCCGGTGTACGTGCCGGGCAGCCTGGATCTGGACGGTGTCCTCCAGGCGTTGCGCAGCAGCATGGCCGACATGGCGATCGTCGTCGACGAGTACGGCGGCACGGACGGCGTGGTGACCGTCGAGGACCTGGTCGAGGAGCTGGTCGGGGAGATCGCCGACGAGCATGACACCGCCGACGCGGGCGACGAGGCCACCACGTACGACCTGGTCCTGCCCGACGCCAACGGCAAGGCGACCAGTTCATGGGTGGTCGACGGGGTGCTACGCGAGGATGAGCTGGAGGAGCGGACCGGTTTTCGGCTACCGGAGGGCCCGTACGAGACGCTCGCCGGTTTCCTGATGGCACGGCTGGGTCACATCCCGGTCGCGGGGGAGATCGTCACCGAGGCCGGCTGGGAGTTCACCGTGGTCGAGGTGGACCGCCGCCGTATCGAACAGGTACGGGTCGCACGGGTGGATCCGGCCGATGGTTAAGGTCGCGGTGACCGTCCTGCTGCTGCTGGGCAACGCGTTCTTCGTTGGCGCGGAGTTTTCGTTGATCGCGGCCCGCCGGACCGCCATCGAGCCGCTGTCGGCGACCTCGCGCGGGGCCCGGATGGCGCTGCGCGCGATGAACGAGATTCCGTTGATGATCGCCGGTTCCCAACTCGGTATCACGATCTGTTCGCTGGCGCTCGGTGCGATCGCGGAACCGGCGCTGGCTGCGCTGCTCGCCGGCCCGCTGGAGGCGGTGGGCCTCGACGGTGCCGCACATCCGGCCGCGTTCGTCCTCGCCCTCGGCGTGGTGGTGTTCGCGCACACGGTGGTCGGCGAGATGGTACCGAAGAATCTGACCCTGGCCGGTCCGGAACGTGCGGTCCTGCTGCTGGGCCCGCCGATGTACGCGTTCTGTCGGGCCACCAGGCCGGTGCTGGTGGCGATGAAGTGGGCGTCCCGGCAGATCCTGCGGTTGTGGCGGATCGAGGCGACCGACGCGGTCAAAACCGTCTTCACCGCCGAGGAGCTGGCCGGCCTGGTCGGCCAGGCGCGTACTGAGGGCCTGCTGGACTCCGACGAGCACGCGCGTATCGCCGGTGCCCTCGCGCTGCACGAGCGGGCCGCCGGTGACGCGGCGCGGCCGTGGTCGCGCGTCGTCACCGTTGCCGAGGACGTGTCACCGGCCGCGTTGGAGGTGCTCGCCACCCGGACCCGCAGGTCCCGATTCCCGGTCGTGGAGCGCGCGACCCGGCGGGTGCTCGGCTTCGTCCACGTCAAGGACGTCCTCGGTATCGTCGGCGCGCCCCGTCGGGCCCGGATCGCGCCGGAGCTGATCCGGCCGCTCGCGGTGGTGCCGCCGGACCGGTCGCTCGCTGATCTCCTGCTGGCGATGCGCCGGGAGCGTCGTCACATCGTGCTGGTCAGCGACGGCCAACGGCCGCTCGGCATCGTGACCCTCGACGACGTGTTGAACGCGGTGGTCGGTGAGCCCGTTCCGACGTCGAGTCCCGCGACCTGACGGTGCGGCTCGCTGGAAGCCCTTGGGTGGCAGGCAATCGCCACCATCCGCTGTGGACTGTGCGCGGACCGACATTGATTCGGATCCGCTTGCCTACGGTCGGTGCCATTCACTAACCTCGGTGCGCCCGTCCGTACCGAGGTCACTTCTCCGTGGAGACCGCGGCCGGGCACCGCCTGAATCGCAGCAGACGAGCCGGATTCGTGTACCGGAGGCGGTCGGGGAGAAGGAGTCCGCCGCCGGTGGCGCCTGTCCGTGTGCTCGCACCCGTCCGAATGCTCGCCGCCACCTCGACCGCGGTGGCGATCACGCTGCTGTCCGTCACCGCGTCCTACGCGAACCCGGCGCCCGCGCCCGGCGATATCGACACGCAGATCGATCAGCAGTGGAACGCGCTAGAGCCGATCATCGAGCAATACAACACGGTCCACGCACAACTCGCGGCTAACAAGGTCCGAGCCGAGCAGTTGGATTCGCAGCTTGGTCCGCTGGAACTTCAGATGGACCTGGCGCTTGGAAGGGTCGGTGATATCGCGACCGGCGTGTACATGAATGGGCCGATGTCTTCGCTTGGCGCCATGTTGAGCGAGGGCTCGCCCGCGACCTTCGCCGAACGGCTCACCCTGCTGAACATGGTGGCTCGCGACCAGCGGCGCCAGATCGACAACGTGGTGGCGGTCCGGGACAAGTACGCCGGTGACAAGAAGGCGCTGGAAGATCTGATCTCCCAGCAGGCCGAGCAGGATGGCGTACTGGCGGCCAAGAAGCAGCAGATCGAGGATGAGATCGGCCGGTTGCAGAAGCTTCGGCAGGCCGGGACTCCGGCCGCCGGCGCCGGGACCGGCTCGCTGAGGCCGACCGCCTGTCCGGCCGAGTATGTCGGCGGTCCGGGCGGGACCGCGGCGGCGAAGGCGTGCGGCCTGATCGGTAAGCCGTACATCTGGGCGGGAGCCGGGCCGGTGGGGTATGACTGCTCGGGTCTGACGATGACCGCGTGGTCGGCAGCCGGCGTCAGGTTGGACCATTCCGCGCGTAACCAGAAGTCGCGGACGAAGGGGATCAGCAGGGGCGATCTTCGCCCCGGTGACCTGATCTTCTTCTACCGAGACATCCATCACGTTGCTATATACGTAGGGGACGGTTGGTTCGTTCACGCCCCGCACACCGGTGACTTTGTGCGCATGGCTCAACTCACCGGGTATTACGCCGGCAACGTTTCCGGATACGGGCGACCAAGCGGCTGACCAGTGAATCCGCCGGCACTGCCACTGTATGGAGCTGCACGGTAGCTCACAGTCGTAAGTGGACCGTCGCATTCGGCGACGGTCGCTTGCTCACCGTAGCGGTGACCCTGCGATCTTTGCGCAGGTAGC
>JAVHWE010000104.1:0-17062 GCA_032160285.1 Micromonosporaceae bacterium
TTCGGCTCCACCTCGCCGAACAGCTTGAGCAGCACGACCTCCTCCTCCAGCGCCTCCAGGATCGGGCGCAGCGAGCCGTGGAAGTCCAGCAGGCCGCGGGCCAGGTTCGCGGTACCGGCCAGCGCGATCCGCTCCTCGGTGCGCTCGACAAGCGTTTCCAGCAGGACGGTCGACAGCGCCGTCATGGCCGGTTGCAGGGTCGGCGTTGCCTCGTCGAGCAGCGCCTCGACCAGCGGTGGGGTCTCGGTCAGCGCCTGGCCGGCGAGCTTTTCGTTGATCAGGCGCCGCAGCTCGGAGACGTCGTCGCCGGCGAGCGTGCCCGGCAGGTCGAGCAGGCGCTGCTCGACCCGCCCGGTATCGGCGATCATGACCAGCATCAGTCGGGTTGTGGACAGCGGTACCAGTTCGAGGTGGCGCACCCGCGACCGGGACAGGCTCGGATACTGCACGATCGCGACCTGCCGGGTGAGCTGGGCGAGCAGCCGGACGGTGCGGTGTACGACGTCGTTGAGGTCGACCGCGCCGAGCAGGAACCGTTCGATCGCCCGGCGCTCGGCCGGCGACAGCGGTTTGACCCGGGTCAGCCGGTCGACGAAGAGTCGGTAGCCGCGATCGGTGGGCACCCGGCCCGCGCTGGTGTGCGGCTGCCGGATATACCCCTCCTCCTCCAGGACCGCCATGTCGTTGCGGACGGTGGCCGACGAGACCTTGAGGTTGTGCCGCTCGACGAGGGTCTTGCTGCCGACCGGCTCCTGGGTGGCGACATAGTCCTCGACGATCGCGCGCAGCACCTCCAACTTTCGATCATCGAGAGCCAACGCCGCACCTCCCGTCGGACCGGTCGCCGCCCCCGACGGGTCGGCTGGCACTCCAGCTGAGTGAGTGCCAGTCTAGCTCCGCCGGTACCGGGTACGCGATGGCTGAAATATCCCGTCCACGGGCCTGGAGTCCGATTCGGCGGATTGTCGGGGCATCGACGGCCGTCCGGTCGGTCGAAAGAAAACGGGTGGTGTTGCTGGTGCGACGTGATCAGTACCCCTACCGTGGCGGGCATGACAGAACCGCCTCGCCCACCCGGGGAAGGCAACTTCGACGCGCCATCCCCGGACCCGACCGCCCCACCGCCCGCACCGGGCCCGCCGCCGGCTTCAGGGCCACCGCCGGCTTCAGGGCCACCGCCGGGCGGTGCCTCCCCGCCCCCGGAGGGGGCGTTCCCACCGCCGGGCGGTGCCTACCCGCCCCCGGAGGGGGCGTTCCCACCACCGGGCGGCGGCTACCCACCGCCGGGCGGCTTCCAACCCGGCTACCCACCCGGGCCCGGCGTCGCGCCGCCCGGCTACGCCAGCAACGAGGACAAGACCTGGGCGCTGGTCGCGCACTTCGGCGGCGCGCTGGGCATGCTGGTCAGCGGTGGCGTCCTCGGCTTCGTGGCCCCGCTGATCGCGTACTCGGTCAAGGGCCCGCAGTCGCCCGCGGTCCGCGCCCACGCGGTCGCCGCGCTGAACTTCCAGATCCTGTGGTCGATCATCGGCATCGTGGCCTACCTGATCGGCTGCTTCGCCGCG
This sequence comes from Micromonosporaceae bacterium, assembly GCA_032160285.1. Classification (GTDB taxonomy): domain Bacteria; phylum Actinomycetota; class Actinomycetes; order Mycobacteriales; family Micromonosporaceae; genus Planosporangium. The sequence continues at coordinate 1,566 of JAVHWE010000104.1, forward strand.
TTCATCCCGACGTTCATCGTGACGGTGATCGGAATCGTCTTCGGCGTGATCGCCGGCATCAAGGCCAACGAGGGCCAGCTCTACCGGTACCCCATGTCGGCGAACTTCATCAAGTAACCGGGGTCCCCGCAACCACGTGACCGGGGCCCCCTGAACCGGGCAACGCGGTACCGGGGGGCCCCGCAGCCTCTCAGGGCAGGAGGGCCCGGACGACCGCGTCGGCCAGCAGCCGGCCGCGCAGCGTCAGGACCGCCCGGCCACGCGCGTACGCGTCGGCGTCCAGCAGCCCGTCGTCGGCCACCCGGCGCGCGGCCAGCCGGCCGACCGTGTCGAGCGCCGACAGCGGAAGCCCGGTCCACAACCGCAGTCGCAGCATCACGTCCTCGGTGCGCCGCTCGGCCGTGGTCAGGATCTCCCGGGCCTGGGCCGGCGACTCGCCGGCGGCCAACCGGTCGGCGTAGGCGCCCGGGTGCTTCACGTTCCACCACCGGACCCCGCCGACGTGACTGTGCGCGGCGGGGCCGATGCCCCACCAGTCGCCGCCGGTCCAGTACAGCAGGTTGTGCCGGCACCGGGCGGCCCCGCTGCGGGTCCAGTTGGAGACCTCGTACCACGCGAACCCCGCCGCCGACAGGGCGGCGTCGGCGGTGGCGTACCGCTCGGCGGCGACGTCGTCGTCCGGGTACGGCAGCTCGCCCCGGCGCATCCGGGCGGCGAGCCGGGTGCCGTCCTCCACGATCAGGGCGTACGCGCTGACGTGGTCGACCCCGGCGGCCACGACCGCGTCGAGCGAGGCGGCGAAGTCGTCGGCGGTCTCCCCCGGCGTGCCGTAGATGAGATCGACGTTGACGTGCTCGAACCCCGCCGCGTGGGCCTCACCCACCGCGGCCAGGGCCCGGCCCGGGGTGTGTCGACGATCAAGGACCGAAAGGACGTGCGGGGCGGCCGACTGCATCCCGATCGAGATCCGGTTGTACCCGGCCAGCCGCAGCGCGCGCAGCGAGACGGGGCCGACGGACTCCGGGTTGGCCTCGGTGGTGATCTCCGCGTCGGCGGCCAGCCCCCAGGTCGTGTCGATCGCGGTCAGGATACGGCCCAGGTCACCGGGGTCGAGCAGGGTCGGGGTACCGCCGCCGACGAAGACGGTGTCGACGGCGCGTCCGTCCCCGAGTACCCGGCCGGCCAGTTCCAGCTCGGCGAGCACCGCGTCGACGTAGCCCTCGCGTACCGCGCCCTCACCGGGTGCGTAGGTGTTGAAATCGCAGTAGCCACAGCGGGTCGCGCAGAACGGCACATGGACATAGACGCCGAACGCCCGGTCGGCGTCGACGAGGGCGGACGCCGGCAACGAACCATCGGCCGGCACCGGCTCGCCGTCTGGAAGTATCCCGGGCATGGCATCTAGTGTGCCCTGATGGCCCCGCTGGTCCGGTCCGACGTTGTCCACGGCGTCGCCACCATCGCCCTGGACAGTCCGCACAACCGCAACGCGCTGTCATCGGCGCTGATCGCGCAGCTGCTGGCGGCGCTGCGGGCGGCCGACGACAACGACACGGTACGAGTGATCGTGCTCACCCACACCGGCCCGGTCTTCTGCTCCGGCGCGGACCTGGCCGAGACGGCCACCGCGCTCGCCACCGACGCGCGGCCCCCGGTGGGGCGGCTGGGCGAGGTACTGGTGGCGATCTGGGACAGCCGCAAGCCGGTCGTGGCGCGGGTCGCCGGACCGGCCCGGGCCGGCGGCCTCGGCCTGATCGCGGCCGCCGACATCGCGGTCTGCGCCACCGCGGCCACGTTCGCGTTCTCCGAGGTTCGCCTGGGGGTGATTCCGGCGGTGATCTCGGCCACCGTGCTGCGCCGGCTGACGCCGCGGGCGGCCGCCGAGCTGTACCTGACGGGGCGGCCCTTCGACGGTACCCGGGCGGCGGCGATCGGTCTGGTCACGTCGGCCGTGGCAGCCGGCGACATCGACGCCACGGTACGTGACTACGTGACGGACCTGGCACGCGGCGGCCCGACCGCGCTGGCCGGGGCGAAGGCCCTGACGCAGCGGGGCGGCCCGGAGCTGCGTACCGAGCTCGACGAGCTGACCGGGCTCTCCGTCGGGTACTTCGGCTCCCCCGAGGGGCGCGAAGGGGTCCGCGCGTTCGGAGAAAAACGGGACCCCGTGTGGGTACCGCCGGATCCCGGGTGACCGCGCCTCGTACGCTGGGTTCATCACACTGGGGGTGACCGTGCGGATCCGAAAGGCCGTGGCGACCTTCACGGTGCTCACCGTCGCTACCGTGCTCGCCACGGTGGTGATCGCCCATCGGCTGGGCTCGCGGCTGTCGCTGCGGCTGCCGAACCTGCACGCCTGCGTGGTCGACACCGGTGGTGCCGAGATCGCGCTGGACGCCGACCAGATGGCCAACGCGGCCACGGTCTCGGCGGTCGGGCTGAGCCGCGACGTCCCGGAGCACGCGATCATGGTGGCGCTCGCGACCGCCTGGCAGGAGTCGAAGCTGCACAACCTGGCCGAGGGTGACCGCGACTCGATCGGGCTGTTCCAGCAGCGTCCCAGCCAGGGGTGGGGTACCCCGGAGGAGATCGCCGACCCGCGGTACTCCGCGCGCAGCTTCTACCGGGCGCTGCTCCAGGTGCGCAACTGGGAGACGATGCGGGTGACCGAGGCCGCCCAGGCGGTCCAGCACAGCGCCCACCCGGAGGCGTACGAGAAGTGGGCCGACAAGGCGGAGGCGGTGGCCCGTGCGCTGGTCGGTGACGCGGCCGGGGCGGTCGCCTGTACCGTCGCCGCCGAGCCTGCCGAACGCGGACCGGCGGCGGCCACCGCACTCGCCGCCGGGGTGCGGCGGGACTGGGGCGACACGACCGCGCTGATCACCGCCGGTGAGCTGCCCGGCCTGACGCTGGCGGTCTCCGAGCCGAGGGCCGGCTGGCAGTACGCGCACTGGCTGGTCGCCCATGCCGAAGCCGACGGGGTGAAGCGGGTGCGTTTCACCAACCGCGAGTGGACCGCCAAAGGCGGCTCCTGGTCCAAGGTGGCCCCCCACCCCGCCGATGGCAACCGGGTCCTGGCCGAGGTCTACGGCGACGGCTAACCCATCACCCCTCCCGCAGCAGCGCGCCCCCGCCGGGAGGCGGGGGCGCGGGGAGGTTGCTGGTCGGCGAGGTTAGATGGGGGTGCGGCGGCCGCGGCCGCGCATGCCGACGACCAGGCTGACGCCGACGGCGGCCAGGGCGACCTGGATGAGCAGCTCGATCCAGTCGATGCCCTTGGTGTCGGCCACGTTGAGAGCGCGGGCGATCGCGGTACCGATCAGGGCGGCCACCACGCCGATGAGCATCGTCAGCCAGATCGGGATGTCCTGCTTGCCGGGGATGACGAGGCGGCCGAGCGCGCCGATGATCAGGCCGACGATGAGGGCGGTGATGATAGCGAGAACCATGGTGTGTCCCTCCAATGACCGGGGGGTGAGCTCGAATCCGGTGTTGCGGCGGTTATGCCCCGCCACCGCGACGGCCAAACCCGGACCCGTGCGCCGTCACCGTTTCGCCGCGCCCTTCTCGACCGGTGCGTCCGAGGTCGACAGGGCGGCGATGAACGCCTCCTGCGGTACCTCGACCCGGCCCACCATCTTCATCCGCTTCTTGCCCTCCTTCTGCTTCTCCAGCAGCTTGCGCTTGCGGGTGATGTCCCCGCCGTAGCACTTGGCCAGCACGTCCTTGCGGATGGCCCGGATCGTCTCGCGGGCGATGACGCGGTTGCCGATCGCCGCCTGGATCGGTACCTCGAACTGCTGGCGGGGGATCAACGCACGCAGCTTCGAGGCGATCGCGACCCCGTAGTTGTACGCCTTGTCCCGGTGCACGATCGCGCTGAACGCGTCGACCGGCTCGCCGTGCAGCAGGATGTCCACCTTGACCAGTTCGGCCTGCTGCTCGCCGCTCGGCTCGTAGTCCAGGCTCGCGTACCCCTTGGTGCGGCTCTTCAGCTGGTCGAAGAAGTCGAAGATGATCTCCGCGAGGGGCAGGGTGTAGCGCAGTTCGACCCGGTCGGCGGAGAGGTAGTCCATGCCCAGGAGCTGACCGCGGCGGCCCTGGCACAGCTCCATGACCGTGCCGACGTAGTCGTTCGGGGTCAGCACGGTGGCGCGCACGACCGGCTCGTAAACCGTACTGATCTTGCCGGCCGGGTACTCGCTGGGGTTGGTCACGACATGCTCGGCGCCGTCCTCCATGTCGACCCGGTAGACCACGTTGGGCGCGGTGGAGATCAGGTCGAGGCCGAACTCGCGCTCCAGCCGCTCCCGGATGATCTCCAGGTGGAGCAGGCCGAGGAAGCCGACCCGGAAGCCGAAGCCGAGCGCCGCGCTCGTCTCCGGCTCGTAGACCAGCGCGGCGTCGTTGAGCTTGAGCTTGTCCAGCGCGTCACGCAGCAGCGGGTACTCGGAGCCGTCGATCGGATACAGCCCGGAGTAGACCATCGGCTTGGGATCGGCGTACCCGCTGAGCGCCTCGGTGGCCGGCCGGGTGTTGATGGTGACCGTATCGCCGACCCGGGACTGGCGGACGTCCTTGACGCCGGTGATCAGGTAGCCGACCTCGCCGACGCCCAGCGCGTTCGACTTGATCGGCTCGGGCGAGATCACACCGAGTTCGAGCAGTTCGTGCACGGCGCCGGTGGACATCATCTTGATCCGCTCGCGGGCCTCGATCCGTCCGTCGATGACCCTGATGTACGTGATGACCCCGCGGTACACGTCGTAGACGGAGTCGAAGATCATGGCTCGGGCCGGCGCGTCGGCGTCGCCGACCGGCGCCGCGAACTGCCGGACGATCTCGTCGAGCAGGTGGGCCACGCCCTCGCCGGTCTTGCCCGACACCCGCAGCACGTCAGCCACATCGCAGCCGATCAGGTGGGCCAGTTCCTCGGCGTACCTGTCGGGCTGCGCGGCCGGCAGGTCGATCTTGTTGAGTACCGGCAGCACGTGCATGTCGTTGCCGAGCGCGAGATAGAGGTTGGCCAGCGTCTGGGCCTCGATCCCCTGGGCGGCGTCGACCAGCAGCACCGCGCCCTCGCAGGCGGCCAGCGAACGGGACACCTCGTAGGTGAAGTCGACGTGCCCCGGAGTGTCGATCATGTTGAGGACGAACGTCTCGCCGGCGCGGTCACCCCGGCGGACCTGCCAGGGCATTCGAACCGCCTGGCTCTTGATGGTGATGCCCCGCTCGCGCTCGATATCCATCCGGTCCAGGTACTGCGCCCGCATCTGGCGCCCCTCGACGACACCGGTGAGCTGCAGCATCCGGTCGGCGAGCGTGGACTTGCCGTGGTCGATGTGGGCGATGATGCAGAAGTTGCGGATCCCACTGGGGGTGGTCGCCCCGGGCAGGATGGCACCGGTCGGTGGCACGGTCGTCCGTTCGTGTTGGTAGCTGGGACCTCGCGTCGCCGGCCGGCCCTGGCGTGCGGCGGACCGACCGACCTCCATCGTCCCATGTTCCGCACCACGCCCGGTGAGCACTTCCGCCGGCCGGGGTGGCCGGGTCCGCCGCGGCCGGCGGAAGCACCGAATCGTCGGGCTTACAGCAGGGCGCCCTCGTCGTGCAGCCAGTCGACGAAGCCGAGCGCCACCGCGGCGGCGCAGTCGACCAACTCGACCAGCAGCGCGTCGTGCGCGCCGGAGCCGAGCGGTACCTGCATCTCGGCGAAGATCGGCAGCTGACCCCGGTCGGTGGGGTCCCCGACGTACGCCTTGCAGAACCGGCGGCTGTGGTTCCACTCGTTGACCACCCGGTACGAGCGGTCCACCCAGTCCGGCGGGACGGTCATGTGTGGCCGGGTCCGGACCACCAGGATCTCGTCGTCCGGCCCCTCGAGGGCGAACAACATGGCGTGACGCTCCCACAATGCGAGGAGCGTGCCACTACCGTCCGTGAGATAACGGATATCCAGTTTGTCAAGTGCCTCGGCGACACGTGCCAGTGTCACCGTGGCCACGGTCACCGCGTGGTCGACCGTAGCCGTGTCGCTGCCGATTGCGATCTCAGCCAAATCACCTGTCCGCGTGTCGGTCTGCCCGGCACGCTTCTGCCACCACGGCATAGCCCTCCGTGCTCCCTGCTCCCCGTGCGCATCGCTCCCGTGCGGTTCCCCCACCCTTATTGTTAACACCCACAACAGTGGTGGACCCGAGCCAAGACGGTACCCGTTCGGACGGGTTTCGGCAGCCCCGAACTGGGGCGGACCAGATGATCGGTGGACGCCTCTATCATCCGTTCGGATGTATCAATGGATACTGTGCGTATAAACAGATGTGGCGGCGCGTATTCATATTTGCGGTTTTGACTGGTCAATGCGTTACGGGCCGCTAACAGCGTGTTAAGGAACCGGTCGTACATCGAGCGATGTCGACACCTTGCACCACCCGGAACCGAACGAGCCGGCGAGCCCCACCCACCCCGCCGCGATGCGGACCTTGACGTCCGGGCCGACGTCGGCACCGACGGCGGACCCGCCGGCCGGGCGGACGGCGGCGCCGGCCGGATCGGACCCGACGAAGCCCATCCGCACGACGGCCTGAACCAGGCGCTGCGACACCTCGATCCGGGCCCCGTCGTCGGTGACCACCACCACCGCCACATGATCGAGCAGCGCGTCCCGCAGGGCGCGTTCGGCCACCGCCCGCCCGCGTACCCCACCCGCCGCGGCCTCACGCAGCGTGGCCGCCGCGGCCGCCCCCAGCCGACGCACCTCGGTCGCCGGCAACCGCTCGACGACACGCCCCGCCCCGGGCGGCACCGGCCAGATCCAGGCCGTGTCGTGGCGCGCCGGGAGTCGATCCGCGCCCGCCGCCACGGCGGCGAGCAGGTCGGCCGCGCGGACCGTGGCGTCCTCGGCGACCGCCGCCCGGATACGGCGGGTGACCAGCACCTCGAACGGCAGCCGGGCCCACAGCTGCGACGCGCCGTCACCGGCCGGGCGCAGCCGGACCAGGGCGGCCGGATCGAGGCGCACCAGCCGGACCAGGTACGCGCCGGCGTCGGCGACGCTGGCCGGGTCGAGCCAGCCGACCGGACCCCCCGGGCTCACCGCCGCCCCGCGCCGATCATGGCCGGTCCGCGGTGGTCGGCCCCGGGTCCAACCAGGGCGCCAGGTACTCCCGTTCGGCGCGCGTCAGGCGGCGCGGACGGCCCGCGGACAGGTCGAACGGTACGCACACGGATCGTGCCCGGCTGGCCACCTGATCACCATCGAGCAACTCGTAGCCGATCACGAAGCGGCTCGGTCTGATCTCTTCAAGCCACATGTCGATGCGTACCCGCCGGTCCGGCCGCGCGGAGCCGGCGAAATTCGGACCGGATTCGACGATGAAATCCACCGGACGGAGGTAGTCGATCTCGTGACGGGCGATGACCACCCCGTCTTCGAGCGAGGTGATCCCGGCGTCGCGGGCATCGGTGAACAGCAGCGCCACCCGCGCCTCCTCATACAGGGTGAGAAACCGGGCGTTGTTCACATGGCCGAAGAGATCCAGGTCGGACCAGCGCAGCGCGCATCCGACGGTATAGCGCGCCATCAGTCACGGGTGAGCTTGCGGTACGTCACCCGGTGCGGCCGGGCCGCGTCCGCTCCGAGCCGGTCGACCTTGTTCTTCTCGTACGCGTCGAAGTTGCCCTCGAACCAGTACCACCGCGCCGGATCGTCGTCGTCGCCCTCCCAGGACAGGATGTGGGTCGACACCCGGTCCAGGAACATCCGGTCGTGGGAGATCACCACGGCGCAGCCGGGGAACTCCAGCAGCGCGTTCTCCAGCGAGGACAGCGTCTCGACATCGAGGTCGTTGGTCGGCTCGTCGAGCAGCAGCAGGTTGCCGCCGATCTTGAGGGTGAGCGCCAGGTTGAGCCGGTTGCGCTCGCCGCCCGACAGGACGCCGGTCGGCTTCTGCTGGTCCGGGCCCTTGAAGCCGAACGCGGCGACGTACGCCCGCGACGGCATCTCGACCTTGCCCACCATCAGGTGGTCCAGCCCGTCGGAGACCACCTCCCAGACGGTCTTCGACGGGTCCAGCCCGGAGCGGTTCTGGTCGACGTAGGAGATCCGCACCGTCTCGCCGATCCGGACCTCGCCGTCGGTCGGCTGCTCCAGGCCCACCAGCGTCTTGAACAGTGTCGTCTTGCCGACCCCGTTCGGGCCGATGATGCCGACGATGCCGTTGCGCGGCAGCGAGAACGACAGATCGTCGATGAGCAGCCGGTCGCCGAACCCCTTCGCCAGCTTGTTCGCCTCGACCACGAGACTGCCCAGACGCGGGCCCGGCGGGATCTGGATCTCCTCGAAGTCCAGCTTGCGGGTCTTCTCGGCCTCGGTGGCCATCTCCTCGTACCGTTCGAGCCGCGCCTTCGACTTGGTCTGCCGTGCCTTCGCGTTGGAGCGCACCCAGGCCAACTCGTCCTCGAGACGCTTTTTCATCTTGACGTCTTTTCGCCCCTGCACCGACAGCCGGGCCGCCTTCTTCTCCAGGTACGTGGAGTAGTTGCCCTCGTACGGGTAGGTCCGCCCGCGATCGAGTTCGAGGATCCAGTCCGCCACGTGGTCCAGGAAGTACCGGTCGTGGGTGATCGCGATGACGGTGCCCGGGTACTTGGCCAGGTGCTGCTCCAGCCAGAGGACGCTCTCCGCGTCGAGGTGGTTGGTCGGCTCGTCCAGCAGCAGCAGGTCCGGCTGCTCCAGCAGCAGCTTGCACAGCGCCACCCGGCGGCGCTCGCCCCCGGACAGCACATCGACCGGGGCGTCGGGCGGCGGACAGCGCAGCGCGTCCATGGCGAGGTCCAGCTTGGAGTCGATGTCCCAGGCGTCGGCGTGGTCGAGCTCCTCCTGCAGCCGGCCCATCTCGTCCATCAGCGCGTCGGAGTAGTCGGTCGCCATCTCCTCGGCGATCGCGTTGAACCGGGCGAGCTTCGCCTTGGTGTCGGCCACCGCCAGCTCGATGTTCGCCAGCACGGTTTTCGAGTCGTCCAGCTGGGGTTCCTGCGCCACCATGCCGACGGTGTAGCCGGGCATCAGGCGCGCCTCGCCGTTGCTCGGCTGATCTTCCCCGGCCATGATCCGCAGCAGGCTCGACTTGCCGGCGCCGTTCGGGCCGACCACACCGATCTTCGCCCCGGGCAGGAAGTTGAGCGTCACGTTGTCGAGCACGACCTTGTCGCCGTGCGCTTTGCGCGCCTTCTCGAGCACGTAGATGAACTGGGCCACGGTGGGCGTACCTTTCGAAGATCATGCTTTGTCGCGGTCGCGCCGCGCGATGGTCACCGGCCGCCCGGCACCTTGGCCTCAATCTTTCCAGGCCGGCCGGTCCGTACCCACAGCGCCCCGGTCAGCCCGGACCGGTGGAGACGGCCGGCTCGGACGTGGGCGGCTCGCCGGGCGCCTCGAGGACCAGGCCGCCGCTGGACACGGTATACCGGTAGGTGCCCTTTTCATCGGTGTTGGTGGCGAGGTAGCTGCCGTCGGCGTTGCTGCGCACGTGCGGCAGGGTGATCGTCTGGCCGGCCCCGTTGAGCCCCTGGTAGTAGAGGTCGCCGGCGGCATCCTGACAGATCCACAGCTGCGAGCCCGCGGTCACCACGTGCAGCACCTGGATCAACTGGGTGCCGGTCGCCTTCTCGGCGGCCGCCGGGCAGTGATCGCCCGCGAGTCTGCCGGTCGGGGTGGCGGTCGGCCGGCCGGTCGAAGTGGCCGCCGGCTGGCTGGTCGCGGGACCGGTACCGGGCAGTTCTTCGCCCGGCCCGGCCGGCTGAGACGTCAGCCGCCGCGCCTGGACCTGCCGCCCCACCAGGTAGCCGACCGTCGACCCGATCACGGCCAGAAACAGCACGGCGAGCAGGACAGCGAGCACGCGCCCGCCGACCCGGGGCTTCGGGGCGCCATCGGTCACTCCCGAAGAATGTCATCCGGACACCACCGGCCGCCAACAACCGGACGCCACCGCCCGCCAACCGCCGCACACGCCACCGCCCCCCAACTGACCGACACGGGGCCCGCGATGATCTCGGCGTCGCCTAGGCTTGCCGGCGACGCGGCCCGACCGCGGAGAGGGGATCGAGGGTGAGCCGAAGCTCGTTCGTGGTGGTGGCCAACAGGCTGCCGGTCGACCAGGTGACCACACCGCAGGGGCGCCAGTGGCGACGCAGCCCCGGCGGCCTGGTCACCGCGCTGCAGCCGGTGCTCGCCAGCCGCCACGGCACCTGGGTCGGGTGGACCGGCTCCCCTTCGGCGCCCAGCGACCCCCCGATCGAACCATTCGAGATCGACGACGTACGGCTGCGACCGGTACCGCTGTCCACCGACGAGGTCGAGCGGTACTACGAGGGCTACTGCAACTCCAGCCTGTGGCCGCTGTACCACGACGCGGTGGAGACCCCGGCCTACCGGCGGCGCTGGTTCGAGGCGTACCGGCGGGTCAACGAACGCTTCGCGGCCGCGGCCGCCGAGGAGACCGCCGACGGCGGCGTGGTGTGGATCCAGGACTACCAGCTCCAGCTGGTACCCGCGATGTTGCGGGCCCGCCGCCCGGACCTGCGAATCGGCTTCTTCCTGCACATCCCGTTCCCGCCGGTTGAGCTGTTCGCCCAGCTGCCGCGCCGCATCGAGCTGCTGCGCGGGCTGCTCGGCGCCGACCTGGTCGGCTTCCAGCAACCGCTCGCCGCCCAGAACTTTCTTCGGCTGACCCGTCACCTGCTCGGGATGCGACCGCGCGGGGACACCGTCGACGTGGACGGCCGGCAGGTCACCGCGGCGGCGTTCCCGATCTCGATCGACGTGGCCGAGATCGAGGAGATGGTCGCGACGCCCGCGGTCCGCAAGCGTGCGACGGAAATCCGACACGAACTCGGCGACCCGAGAACCGTCCTGCTGGGGGTTGACCGCCTCGACTACACCAAGGGGATCGAACAACGGCTGAAGGCGTTCCACGAGCTGCTGGCGGATGGGAAGATCAGCGTGCCGGACACGGTGATGATCCAGGTTGCCACGCCCAGCCGTGAGCGCGTCGAGCATTATCAGGCACTGCGCGTCAAGGTCGAGCGGGAAGTCGGAAGGATCAACGGCGACTACGGGCGTGTTGGCGTACCGGCTGTTCATTACCTGCACCAGTCGTACAGTCGCAGTGAGTTGGTCGCGTTGTTCTGTGCGGCCGACGTCATGATGGTCACGCCACTGCGGGACGGGATGAACCTGGTGGCAAAGGAGTACGTGGCGGCACGGGCCGACCTCGGCGGTGCGTTGGTACTCTCCGAGTTCGCCGGCGCGTCCGCCGAGCTGCGCCAGGCGTTCCTGGTCAATCCGCACGACCTCGACGGGCTCAAGGACGCGCTGGTACGTGCGATCAACGTCGACCCGACCGAAGCCAGCCGACGGATCCGGGCGATGCGGCGTCACCTGCGGACCCACGACGTGAAGGCGTGGGCCCACTCATTTCTCACCTCTCTCGGCGTACTGGACACGATGACATGAACACTCAGACCGACAGCGCGGTTGCCGTGGCACCCGACGCCGCCCCATCCGACCCCACCCGGTCGGATGCCCCACCGGCCGGTGCGGCGGGATCGGATGCCGGGCCGCCCGACGTGGAACCGATCGACGCCGAGCTGCCCGCGGCGGCGGCCCGGGTGGCGCGGGTACCGGTCCTGCTGGTCGCCTGCGACTACGACGGCACCCTGGCGCCCATCGTCGAGGACCCGGCCCGGGCCACGCCCCTGCCGGAGGCGGTCGCGGCGCTGCGGGCCCTGGCCAGCCTGCCGCAGACCACCGTCGCGGTGATCTCCGGTCGGGCGCTGCGCGACCTTGCCACGCTGTCCCGGCTGCCCAGCGAGGTCCACCTGGTCGGCAGCCACGGCTCGGAGTTCGACATCGGCTTCGTCGACGCCCTCGAACCACCCCTGCAACAGCTGCGCGACGAACTGGTCGAGACGCTGTCCGGGCTGGTCCGCCGCCGACCCGGGGTCCGGCTGGAGATCAAGCCGGCCAGCGTGGCGGTACACACCCGACCCGCCGCCCCGGAGGTGTCGCACCTGGTCCTGGAGTCGATCCGGACCGGCCCGGCGACCTGGCCGGGTGTATCGGTGACCGAGGGTAAGCAGGTCATCGAACTGTCGGTGATCACCACCAACAAGGGTCAGGCGGTCGATTCGCTGCGGACCCGGATGTCGGCCAGCGCGGTCGTGTTCTTCGGTGACGACGTCACCGACGAGAGCGCGTTCGCCCAGCTTCACGGCCCCGACCTCGGCGTCAAGGTGGGGGCCGGGCAGACCCTGGCGCGCCACCGGGTCGCCGGCCCCATCGACGCGGTCCGCGTGCTCGGCCAGCTCCTGCACCACCGCCGGCAGTGGCTGTACGGCGAGCGGGCGGTCCCGATCGAGCGGCACTCCATGCTGGCCAACGGCCGTACCGTCGCGCTGCTCACCCCCGACGCCCGGGTGAGCTGGCTGTGCCACCCCCGCCCGGACTCGTCGGCGCTCTTCGCCGACCTCCTCGGCGGGCCGCTGGCCGGGCACTTCACCGTCACCGCCGACCGCGGCGGGCTCCCGCTCGGCCAGCGGTACCTGCCCGGCACGATGACGGTCGAGACCCGCTGGTCCGGCCTGACCATCACCGACTGGCTCGACCTGTACCCCACCGGCGACGGCGGCTTCGACCTCGCCGACAATCACGGTACGGCGCTGATGCGGGTGCTGTCCGGTACCGGCCGGGCCAAGGTCGAGTTCGCGCCCCGGCCCGAGTTCGGCCAGCTGCCGATCCGCCTGCAGGCCGTCGAGGACGGCCTGCTGGTGCTCGGCTCCAGCGAACCCATCGCGCTGCACTCCCCCGGCGTCACCTGGGACATCACCAGCGACGCCGGCAATGAGATGGCCCGCGCCCTGATCGACCTGTCCGGTGTCGACGGGCAGGCGGTCCTGGAACTGCGGCTGGGCACCTCGTGCATGGAGGCGCACCCGGTCACCGCGGCCAAGCGGCGCGAACTCAGCGAACAGCGTTCCCAGGAGTGGTCGGCCTCGCTGCGGCTACCGGCCCGGGCCCGGGAGGCGGTCCTGCGCAGCGCGCTGACCCTGCGCGGGCTGTGCCACGAACCGACCGGCGCGATCCTCGCCGCGGCGACCTCGTCGTTGCCCGAGGAGGTCGGCGGCGTCCGCAACTGGGACTACCGGTACTGCTGGCTGCGCGACGCCGCGATGACCGCCCGGGTCCTGGTCGACCTCGGCTCCCTGGAGGAGGCCGACGGGCTGCTCGCCTGGATCAGGCGGGTGGTCGACGCGACGGGCGGGCACCCGGAGCGCCTGCATCCGCTGTACGCCGTGGACGGCAACGAGCTGGGCGCCGAGGCGGTCATCGACACGCTCCCCGGGTATGCGGGCTCCCGACCGGTACGCGTCGGCAACGCCGCGAACCGGCAGGTCCAGCTCGACGTGTTCGGGCCGGTCGCCGACCTGATCGCGGCCGTGGTCGAGCACCGCGGGCTGACCAGCGCCGACATCGCGGTGATGGAGGCGATGGTGGAGGCGGTCGAGCGGCGCTGGCACGAACCCGACCACGGCCTCTGGGAGGCCCGCCTGCCACCGCGCCACCACGTGTACTCGAAGGTCATGTGCTGGCTCACCGTGGACCGGGCGATCCAACTGGAGCGCCACGGCATGCCGGTGGCGCCGCAGTGGCGCGACCTGCGCGACACCATCGCCGACGACGTCCTCACCAACGGCTGGCACGAGCAGGTGGGCGCCTACACGGTCGCCTACGGCGATTGGGACCTGGACGCCTCGTCGCTGTGGATCGGCCTGTCCGGCCTGCTCGCCGACGACGACCCGCGGTTTTTGGCCACCGTGCTCGCCATCGAGGCGGAGCTACGCAGCGGGGCCACGGTCTACCGGTACCTCTGGGACGACGGCCTGCCCGGCCGCGAGGGTGGCTTCCACGTCTGTACCGCCTGGCTGATCGAGGCGTACCTGCGCACCGGCCGCCGGACCGAGGCCGAGGAGCTCTTCGACCAGATGCTCGACTGCGCCGGCCCGACCGGTCTGCTCCCCGAGCAGTACGACCCGGAGGCCGAACGGGGCCTGGGCAACCACCCCCAGGCCTACAGCCACCTCGGCATCATCCGCTGCGCCCTGCTGCTCGACGAGGGAGCGGCCCCCGCGTAGCCGGACTACGCGGTACCGGCGGCCGCCGCCAGCACGGCGGCCGGCAGTGCGTTCACCACGTCACCGACGACCACGATGGCCGGTGCCCGCAGGCCGGCCGACGTGGCGTCGCCCGCGATCGTGTCCAGCCGGCCGCGGACCACCCGCTGGTGCGCGGTCGTACCCTCACTGATCACGGCCGCCGGGGTCGCCGCCGGCCGGCCGTTGGCGAGCAGCGTGGCGGCGATCGCCGGCAGGTTCTTCAGACCCATCAGCACGCACACGGTGCCGCGCAGCCGGGCGATGGCGGCCCAGTCGACCAGGGACTCGGGGTGCCCGGGTGGCAGGTGCCCGGAGACCACGACGACCTCGTGCGCCACCGCGCGGTGGGTCACCGGGATGCCGGCGGCGGCCGGTACCGCGAGCGCGCTGGTCACCCCGGGTACGACCGTGACCGGGATGCCGGCGGAGACGCAGGCCCGCAGCTCCTCGCCGCCCCGGCCGAACAGGTACGGGTCGCCGCCCTTGAGCCGGACCACGAAACGCCCCTGCCGGGCGCGGTCGACCAGAATCCGGTTGATCTCCTCCTGGGCGCGGGACGGTCCGTACGGGATCTTCGACGCGTCGACCAGCTCCACCTCGGGGCGCAATTCGTCGAGCAGCAGCCCGGGTATCAGCCGGTCGGCGACCACCACGTCGGCGGCGGCGAGCAGTCGTCGGCCCCGGACGGTGATCAGCTCGGGGTCCCCGGGCCCGGACCCGACCAGCGCCACCCCGACCTCGCCGCCGCCATCGTCGCCGGGGCCTGCGCCGACCGCGGTCGCGGGCAGCAGGGTCCCCCCGCTGAGCCTGTCGTGGATGGCGTCGCGCAGGGTCACCGCGCGACGGGGGTCGCCACCGGCCAGCACGGCGACGGTAACCGGGCCGTGGCGGGTGACGGCGGGGGTCCAGGCCGTCGCGGCGTGCCGGTCGTCGGCCCGTACGCAGAAGATTCTCCGGTCGCGGCACGCGTCGCTGACGGTCGTCGCGGCGGCCGGGTCGTCGACGGCGACGTGGACCAGCCAGGCCCCGTCGACGTCGGCGGGCTCGAATCGGCGGGGCAGCCACCCGATCCGTCCGGTGCTGACCAGGTCGTGCAGGGCCGGGGTCAGCCGGGGTGCGACCAGGACCACGTCGGCGCCCGCCGCGATCAGCGCGGGGACCCGCCGGGTGGCCACCGACCCGCCACCCACCACGAGCACCCGCAGGCCCTCCACCCGCAGCCCGATCGGGTACAGGTCAGTCACGCGCGCCCCTTCCATGCTCGCCGCAGCCTACGACGG
>JAVHWE010000121.1:0-28906 GCA_032160285.1 Micromonosporaceae bacterium
GCCGACGCCGACCACAGCGAACTGTGGGAGTCGACCTTTGTCGACTCGTTCGCCGGTTGGCGCAAGGTGCAGGTTCCATTTCCGAAGTTCAAGCTGCGGACCAGCTTCCAGCCGGCCGGCGCGCCGACCGACGGCCACCTCGACCTCACCGCGATGTGGGGCTACGCGGTGAACCTGCCGCAGGCCACCGGCACCCTCCTGGTCGACCAGGTGGAGCTGTACGAGCAGGTGCTCACCGTCGACCGGTACGAGGGTGAGGTGCCGTTCGCGGCGCCGCCGCAGGCCGGCATCTTCACCTTCGGCAGCAGCGACGCCGACAACCCGAAGTTGTCGATCAAGGAGATGGCCCGGGAGGGCGCGCCGGCCGGCAACCACGTGCTGCACGGCGACTACAACGTCGCCGGCTTCGGCGGGATCGTCCACGACATCTCCTACGACACCGACCCGCAGGACTGGAGCGGCTTCAAGGGCGTGCGGTTCTGGTGGTACGGCCAGAACACCGCGCCGCTGCCGCCCGGCGCCGGCCCGCGCATCTTCCTGGAGATCAAGGACGGTGGTGTCAACGCCGAGGCCGGCGAGTTGTGGAACATGTCGTTCACCGACGACTGGCAGGGCTGGCACCTGGTTGAGGTGCCGTTCACCGACTTCGTCTTCCGGGGCGACTTCCAGCCGGTCGGCGGCATCGACCACGTTTTGGGCCTGACCCAGATGTGGGGGTACGCGTTCACCATGCCGGTCGGCCGGGCGGGCGCGATCGACATCGACGACTTCCAGGTGTACGGCGTGTCGGCCGGTGGGCCGGCCGCCCGGGTTGGCACCGACAAGACGGTGTACCCGCTGGACGAGGGGCAGACCGCGACGGTCCGGGTGGTGCTGACCACCACCGGCGGCGTCCCGTTGCAGCAGCCGGTCACGGTGGCGTATACGGCCGGCGACGGTACCGCCACGGCCGGCAGCGATTTCCAGGCCGCCGGCGGCTCATTGACCTTCCCGGCCGGTACCGCCTCCGGGGCGGCGCAGAGCTTCCCGGTGATCACGTTGAAGGACAGCGCCGCTGAGACGGCGGAGACGATACCGATAACGCTGACGTCCACCCAGGCGACCGTGACCGACGACATGCCGGCCGTGGTCATCAACGCCCACGGGCTGCCCTACCTGGACCCGAAGCTGTCGGTGGACAAGCGGGTCAAGGATCTGCTGTCGCGGATGACCCTGGACGAGAAGATCGGCCAGATGACCCAGGCCGAACGCAACGCCTTGACGCATCAGAGTGACATCGCCACCGCGAACCTCGGTTCGCTGCTGTCCGGTGGCGGTTCGGTACCGAACCCGAACACGCCGGTGTCCTGGGCCGACATGATCGACGCCTTCCAGCTGCGTACCCGTCAGACCCGGCTGCAGATCCCGATGATCTACGGCGTGGACGCGGTGCACGGGCACAACAACGTGATCGGCGCGACGATCTTCCCGCACAACGTCGGTATGGGCTCGACCCGGGATCCGTCGCTCGTGGAGGAGGCCGGCCACGTGACCGCGACGGAGGTCCGGGCGACCGGTATCCCGTGGGACTTCTCGCCCTGCCTCTGCGTGAGCCGCGACGAGCGGTGGGGCCGGGCCTACGAGAGCTTCAGTGAGGATCCGGCGCTGGTCAGCGAGATGGCCACGGTCATCGACGGGTACCAGGGCAACGACCTGTCGGCCAATGACCGGGTACTGGCCACCGCGAAGCACTTCGTCGGCGACGGCGGTACCGCGTACGGGTCGTCCACCACCGGCAACTACAAGCTCGACCAGGGCGTCACCGTGACGACACCGCAGGAGTTGCAGGCGGTACACATCGCGCCGTTCGTGGACGCGGTGAACAAGGGCGTCGGTACGGTCATGCCGTCCTACTCCAGTGTCGACTACATCGGCGACACGGTCGGACCGGTCAAGATGCACGCCAATGCCGACCTGATCACCGGCGTGCTCAAGCAGAAGCTGCACTTCGACGGGTTCGTGATCAGCGACTGGCAGGCGATCGACCAGATCCCGGGCGACTACCCCAGCGACGTCCGGACCTCGATCAACGCCGGCCTCGACATGATCATGGTACCGACCCGGTACCTCACCTTCGAGCAGACCCTCAATGGCGAGGTCACCGCCGGCAACGTGACGATGTCGCGGATCGACGACGCGGTGAGCCGCATCCTGCGGCAGAAGTTCCGGCTGGGCCTGTTCGCCAAGCCGTTCGCCGACCGTACCCACCTTCCCGAGATCGGCTCGGCCGCGCACCGCGCCGTGGCCCGCCAGGCCGCCGCCGAATCGCAGGTGCTGCTCAAGAACACCGGTAACCTGCTGCCGCTCAAGAAGGACGCCAAGATCTACGTCGCCGGCAGCAACGCCGACGACATCGGCAACCAGGTGGGCGGCTGGACGGTCACCTGGCAGGGCGCCTCGGGCACGACCACCACGGGCGCCACCTCGATCCTCGCCGGCATCCGACAGGTCGCACCGGCCGCGACGGTGACCTACTCCAAGGACGCCTCGGCGCCCACGGCCGGCAACGATGTCGGTGTGGTCGTCGTCGGCGAGACCCCGTACGCGGAGGGGGTCGGTGACGTCGGCGTCGGCAACCACACCATGCTGCTGACCGCGCCGGACCGGGCGGCCATCGACACGGTGTGCGCCGCGATGAAGTGTGTCGTGCTGGTCGTCTCCGGCCGTCCGATGATCATCTCGGATCAGGTCGACAAGATGACCGCACTGGTCGCGTCGTGGCTGCCCGGTACCGAGGGTGCGGGTGTCGCGGACGTGCTCTTCGGTGCCCGGCCGTTCACCGGCCGGCTGTCGAAGACGTGGCCACGCAGTATCGCCCAGTTGCCGCTCAACGTGGGCGACCCGACCTACGACCCGCTCTTCCCGTACGGGTGGGGCCTGCGCACCGACAACACCCGCGACCGGTTGACGGCGGTCCGGGACCAGCTCGCCAAGATCAAGCATGACCGGGACGTGTCCACCGCGGTGACCCTGCTCAACCTGGCGCTGGAGCGTCGCTTGTGGAACGCCGACGGTACGGCCGGCAATGAGCCGCTGGTCGGGCTCTTCACCGGGCTCGCCGTCAATCAGTTGACCCGTACCGGCCGGGACACCATCGCCCAGGACGACGCGCTCGTCTCGGTGGTTCGGGAGTTCACCCAGCGGCAGATCATCCGGGCCGGTGCGTCGGTCCCGGCCACTGCCGTGGCCCTGACCGCCGACGCCGATCATTCGCTGGCCGGCGGGCACCCGGACACCGCCGTTCAACAACTCGACCGGGCGTACTGGCTGGCGGTTTTCGGTCGGTGACCACGCGGGCGTCCCCGGAGCCGACCGGCTCCGGGGACCGCCCGCGCGGGTGGGTCATGACCCGCTGATGGTGATGTCGCCGCTACCGGTGTGTACCCGCAACCGGTGATCGGCGGCGGCGTCGCTGGGCACGTTGAGGTGCTGATCGCCCGAACCGGTGCTCGTCGAGAGCTGGTAACTCTGCCCACCCGGTACGGTGATCTGGACGTTGCCGCTGCCGGTGTCGGCGTCGAGGTTCTGGGCGGCGGCCAGGCGCAGGGTCACGTCGCCGGACCCGGTGTGCGTAACGGTGTTCCCACCGCGCAGTGCGGTGCCGTCGATGTTGCCCGAACTCGTCGTCGCGGCGGTGGTGCCGGAGATCGCGGTCAACCGGACGTCCCCGGAGCCGGTCTTGGTCACGACGTTGCCGGCGACGTCGGCCAGGGTGATGTTGCCGGAGCCGGTGCGCACCGACACGTCACCGGTCGCCCCGCGTACCCGGATGTCTCCGGAACCGACGTCGATCGACGCGGTCGCCACGCCGGTCAGCCGGATGTTGCCGGAGCCGTTGTGGCCGGCCACCGCGACCGCGTTGGGCGTGGTCAGCTCGTAGTCGACCCAGCAGGCGGCCCCGCACCCGGTGTCCAGCTTCAGCGTGTCGCCGGTCATCGTGTCGGTCGCGCCGGGCAGCCGGTCGCGGTACCGGATGTGCCGCTTGACGTGTACCGAACCGTCCGGCGACGACCCGGTGATGGTCACCGAGCCGGAGCCGCCGTTGATGGTTACCGTCCGAACTCCGGTCGTGACCGTGTGCTCGTCGGAGAACCGCTTGTTCGCGAAGTGCCCGCATCCGCCGAGCGCCACAACCGCCAGCACCCCGGCGCCGCCCGCAATCATCCTGCTGCCCATGACCCGAAACGTACGGACCGGTCGGCCCGGCGAGCATCCGGGGCGAACCCCGAGTTCCCCCGGATTGGCCGGGCTTACCCGGCAGGCGCATCGCAGGCATTGCCGTCACGGGTCTGCGCCGAGCAGACTCCCGGCATGGCGACCGACCCGACCGACGACCGACCGGAACGGGTCCGCGTGGTGCTCGCCGACGTGGCGCGCGACCGCGGCGGAGCCCGCGATGAGCTGGCCGAGCAGAGCCAGCTCGGCGACGCGCTCGTCCGCGGCCTGGTTCGGGCGCAGTTCGCGCTGGCGATGCGGCTCGCCGCGGTGGTCGCGGTCGGCCTCGGCGGGTTGCCGCTGCTCTTCGCGGTCGCGCCGGCGGTGGCCCGGGCCCGCCCGTTCGGGGTGTCGCTGCCCTGGCTGCTGCTCGGCGGTCTGGCGTACCCGTTCCTCGGCGTCGTCGGCTGGGCCTACGTGCACCTCGCCGAGCGGACCGAACGGGATTTCACCGCGCTGGTCGAGCGGCCCGGCCAGTGAACCCGTACGCGTTGCCGGCGGTCGTCGCGATGACCCTGGCGACCGTGACCATCGGCGCGTACGGCCTGCGCGTAGCCCGGACCACCTCGGACTTCCTGGTCGCCTCCCGGATGGTCAGCCCGGCCTGGAACGCCGCCGCGATCGGCGGCGAGTACCTGTCCGCCGCCAGCTTCCTCGGCGTCGCCGGTCTGGTCCTCAAGCATGGCGTCGACGTCCTCTGGTACCCGGTGGGATTCGCCGCCGGGTACCTCGCGCTGCTGCTGTTCGTGGCGGCGCCGCTGCGCAGGTCGGGGGCGTTCACCCTGCCCGACTTCTGCGAGGTCCGGTTGGGTTCGCCCCGGCTGCGCAAGCTGGCCACCGTGTTCGTGCTGTTCATCGGCTGGCTGTACCTGGTACCGCAGCTGCAGGGCGCGGGCCTGACGCTGCAGACGGTAACCGGCGGGCCGTACGCGCTCGGCGCGATCGCCGTCGGCGGCGTGGTGACCGCCAACGTCGCCTTCGGCGGGATGCGCGCGATCACCTTCGTGCAGGCCTTTCAGTACTGGTTGAAGCTCACCGCACTGGCGGTACCGGTGTTCTTCCTGCTGCTGGCCTGGCAGCACGACGGGCGTCCGGCTCTCGCGCCGGAGGTGACGACGTTTCAGCACCCGACCGGCGTGACGCTGCGCCACGCCGCCGTGCTCACCGTCGACGCCCCGACAACCGCCGGGGTGCGCGGCGAGGTCGACGGCGATCCGGTCAGCTCGACGGTGACCCTCGCGGCCGGCGAACACACCATCGGTGCGCACACCACCATCGACTTCCCGGCCGGCACCCCGGTACCGCGCGTCGGGGCGGTCGACTCCCAGTCCGGCGCGGCCTGGCTGCTGCCCGGCGGCGGCGCCGGGCACGGTCTCTTCGCCACGTACTCCCTTGTGCTGGCGACCTTTCTCGGCACGATGGGGCTGCCGCACGTACTCGTGCGGTTCTACACCAACCGCGACGGTGCCGCGGCCCGGCGCACCACCCTCGGGGTGCTCGGCCTGGTCGGGCTGTTCTACCTGCTGCCGTCGCTGTACGGCGTCCTCGGCCGGGTGTACGTACCACAGTTGCTGATGACCGGGCAGTCGGACGCGGTCGTGCTGCTGCTGCCGGCGGCGGCGCTCGGCGGTGGCCCGACCGGCCAGCTGCTCGGGGCGCTGGTCGCGGCCGGCGCGTTCGCGGCGTTCCTGTCCACCTCGTCCGGGCTGCTCACCTCGGTCGCCGGGGTGCTGTCGACGGAGGTCCTGGGCCGCGGCTCGGTCCGCGACTTCCGGCGGGCCACGGTTGTCGCCGGGCTGATTCCGCTGGTCCTCGCGTTGCGTGTGTCCGGCCTCGACGTGTCCCAGGTGGTTGGCCTGGCGTTCGCGGTCGCCGCGTCCAGCTTCTGCCCGCTGCTGGTGCTCGGCATCTGGTGGCGGGGCCTCACCGCCGCCGGCGCGGCGGCGGGTGTCGCGGTCGGCGGCGGCGCCGCGGTCGCGGCGGTCCTGGTGACCGTCTTCGCCGCGCCGGTGGGCAACGGTTGGGTCGCCACGTTGCTGGCCCAACCGGCCGCGTGGACGGTGCCGCTCGCGTTCACCGTGATGATGATCGGTTCGGTGGCGACCCGCCGGCAGCTGGCGCCCGGTCTCGGCGCGACCATGCTCCGCCTGCACGCCCCCGACGCGCTGCGTGAATGATCGCGTCCGGACGCGCCGCGTGAATAGGCTGACGCGCGCCTGACTGCACGCCGTGGACGGTGGGGGTTAGCGTCTTCAGGGTGACCGACAGCGCATTGGTACTGCGGGGGCTCTTCAAGCGTTTCGACGGCCTGGTGGCCGTCGCCGGCGTGAACCTCGACGTGCCGGTCGGGTCGATGTTCGGCCTGCTTGGGCCCAACGGCGCCGGCAAGACGACGACCCTGTCGATGGCCGTCGGGCTGCTGCGGCCCGACGCGGGCGCGGCGTACGTGCTCGGCCACGAGGTCTGGGCCGACCCGGTCGTGGCGAAGAGACTGCTCGGTGCGCTGCCCGATTCGGTACGGCTGTTCGACCGGCTGTCCGGCGGCGAACTGCTGGCCTACGTCGGGCTGCTGCGCGGCATGGATTCCGCCGTCATCGAGACCCGGGCCCGCGAGCTGCTTGACGTGCTGGGGCTGGCCGACGCCGGCCGTACCCTGGTCGTCGACTACTCCGCCGGGATGAAGAAGAAGATCGGGCTCGCCTGCGCCCTGCTCCACGCGCCGCGGCTGCTCGTCCTGGACGAGCCGTTCGAGGCGGTCGATCCGGTCTCGGCCGCGCTCATCCGCAACATCCTGCACCGCTACGTCACCGGCGGCGGCACGGTGGTGATGTCCAGTCACGTCATGGCCGTGGTGGAGCGGTTGTGCAGCCACGTCGCCATCCTCGCCGAGGGCCGGATCCGAACCGTGGGCACGCTCGACGAGGTGCGCGGCGACCGCCCGCTCGAAGATGTCTTCGTCAGCGTCGTCGGTGGTCGGGTCGCCACCGGTGCGGAGCTGTCGTGGCTGTGAGCGGCCGCGACTTCATCCGGCTGAAGCTGCGGCTGACCGGCAACAGCCTGCGCGGACAGGGCTGGCGGATCGCCCTGTTCGTGGTCGGCGTCTTCGTCGGCGGGTGGGCGGCGATCGGCGGCTTCGCGATGTTCGCCGTGGCGAGCGCGGTGCGGAGCGACTCCAGCCTGGTGGTCGTCGGCTTCGGCGGTACCGCGCTCACGCTGGCCTGGCTGCTGCTGCCGCTGCTGTTCTTCGGGGTGGACGAGACCATCGACCCGGCCCGCTTCGCGCTGCTGCCCATCCCGCCCGGGGACCTGCTGCGCGGAATGGTCTACGCCGCCTGTGTCAGCATTCCCGCGGTGGCCACCGGCGTGGCGCTGGCCGGTCTGGTGCTCGGCGGGGCGATCCGTGGTGGTGTGTTGACCGCCGTCGTAGCGTGTGTCGGCGGGGTCGTCGCCCTGCTGCTGTGTGTTGTCGGGAGCCGCGCGGTGACCAGCGCGTTCGCGTCGATGCTGCGGTCACGGAAGGTACGCGATCTGGCCGCCGTCCTGATCGCCCTGCTCGCGTCGTCGATTGCCCCGGTGCAGTTCGCGGTGACGGCCCTGGTTACGCGTGGCGGCCTGACCCGGGGCGCCGGGGTGGCCCGGGCGCTGGGCTGGACGCCGCTGGCCGCGCCGTACACCGCCGTCCTGGACGCGGCGGACGGCCGGTGGGGCGTGGTCGTCGCCAAGCTCGGTATCACCGCCGCCGCGGTTGCGGTATTGACCGGGTGGTGGGCGTCGACCCTGGAGTCGGCGATGATCGGTGTATCCGCCAACGGACCCGGCCGGCGCGGTCGCCGCCGCGGCCCCGGGCGGGTCGCCGCCGGGCGGGTCGGCGCCGGGCGGGTCGGCGGCGGGTCCACCGGGTCGCTTGTCGCCGGTCTGTTCCCCGCCCCGCTCCGACTGCTGCCGGCGGGCGTGTTCAGCGCGTTGATGGCCCGTGAATGGCGGTACTGGTGGCGCGATCCGCGTCGGCGCGCCAGCATGCTGTCGCTGACCATCGCCGGGGTGGTCCTGCCGGTGGTGCTGCGCGTGGGCCTGACCAGCGGCGACGCCCGTACCCCGTTACCGCTGGCGGTGGTGTTCAGCGCGGTGCTGACCGCGATGGCCCTGAGCAACCAGTTCGGCAACGACTCCACGGCGTACGCGCTGCACCTGTTGATCGCGGTACCGGGGCGGGTCGAGTTGCGGGCCCGCGCCGCCGCCCTGGTGGTGATCGTCGCGCCGCTGCTGGCGCTGGCCACGATCGGCGTGGGCCTGGCAACCGGGGGCGGCGACGAGCTGGTGGCGGCCCTGGGTACCCTCGCGGCCGGCCTCGGCGTGTCGATCGGGGTGTCGTCGGTCGCGTCCGTGGTGGCGCCATACCCGTTCCCGGACTCGCCGAACCCGTTCGCGACCGGCGGTGGTACCGGCAGCGTGCGCGCGTTGCTGGCCGCGGTCGGCGCGATCATCACGACGATCGTCATCCTGCCGGTGGCGCTGTCCGCGGCGCTGACCCACGGGCTCGGCGCCGGTCTGGTGGTGGCGGCGGCCGGCCTGGGGTGGGGTGTGGCCGGCCTGCTGGGCGGCACCTACCTCGCCGGTGGCATCCTCGATCGGCGGGGCCCGGAGGTCCTCGTCGATGTCACCGCACGGCGCTAGCGAGCACGGGTCGGGTTAGGCGACATGCCCGATCCTTAGGGCATGACCGGTCCGGCCCCGGTTTTGGGGCGTGACATCCTGAAGTGGTCCGGCCGGAAGGTCCCGGGTCGACGTTGCTCCCGCCGTTAGGTTGTCATGACGATCTCGCCGTTGGATCCGTTCGCCACGCCGGATCACCTGCGCTCGCCGGTACGGCGGTTGCGTGGTCGGCTGCCCGCCGCGGTGACCCTCTGGACCGCACCCGGCGCGGCGACGAGCGGCCCGGCGGCCCGGGCCGGCCTCACCGTATCGTCAGCCATGATCGTCGACGGTGACCCCGGCCGGCTGCTCGGACTGCTGGACGGGGAGTCGGACCTGTGGGCGGCGGTGGAGGCCGCCGGCCGGTTCGCGGTGACCGTCCTGACCCCCGACGACCGGCAGCTCGCCGACAGGTTCGCCGGCCTGATGCCGGCACCGGGCGGCCTGTTCAGCGGCGACGGGTGGGTCGACACCGAGTACGGGCCGGTACCGAAGCGCCGGACCACCTGGGCCGGCTGCCGCCTCGACGGTGCCCGGCCGATGGGCTGGGGACTGCTGGTCGAGGCGACCATCGACCGGATCGAGTTGGCCGAGGCCCAACCGCCGCTGGTGCACCACCGGGGCCGCTACCGCGAGCTGGCCTGAGCGGCGGAACGCCGGTCACCCGGCGCACCGCAGCGCCCGCTCGGCGCACCACCAGACCAGCGCCCGACCGGCGTCTTCACCCGTATCGATGGGATCCATACGGTCCGGTCAACCGTACCTACCGGTCCATAAACAGGTGGTGACCCGATGAGCACCCAGACCCCGGTACCGCCGGCAGCGCCGGCGCCGCCTCCCGAGGAGCCCGCGCCGCGGGCGACCCCGGACTCCAGCGCGTACCTCGCGGTCGAGCAGAGTCCCGAGTTCGCCGAGCTTCGCAAGGCTCTGCGTAGTTTTGTGTTTCCCGCGACGGTGGCCTTCTTCGCGTGGTACGCGCTGTACGTGATCCTCTCCGCGTACGCGCGGGACTTCATGGGTACCAAGATCGTCGGCAATATCAACGTGGCCCTGGTCTTCGGGCTGCTGCAGTTCGTCTCCACATTCGTCATCGCCTGGCTCTACGCCCGGTACGCCAGCCGCCGGCTGGACCCGTTGGCCGATCGGCTCCGGGCGCGCGTCCAGGACGGGGGACAGTCGTCATGACCAATGCCCGCACCCTCACGATTGTCTTGTTCCTGCTCTTCGTCCTGATGACGCTGAGTATCACGGTCTGGGCCAGCCGGCAGACCCGTAACGCAACCGACTTCTACGCCGGCGGGCGCTCGTTCAGCGCCTTCCAGAACGGCATGGCGGTCAGCGGCGACTACATGTCCGCGGCCAGCTTCCTCGGTATCGCCGGCATCATCGCGTTGTCCGGCTACGACGGCTTCCTGTACTCGATCGGGTTCCTGGTCGCCTGGCTCGTCGCCCTGCTGCTCGTCGCCGAACTGCTGCGCAACGCGGGCAAGTACACGATGGCCGACGTGCTCTCGTTCCGGCTGAGCCAACGCCCGGTGCGCACGGCCGCCGCCGTGTCCACGATCACCGTGTCGATCTTCTACCTGCTGGCCCAGATGGTGGGCGCGGGCGCGCTGGTCGCGCTGCTCCTCGGGATCAAGCCCGGCCAGACCTTCCTCGGGATGACCCCCGGCGCCGCCAAGGTCGCGACGATCGTCCTGGTCGGCGCGTTGATGATCGTGTACGTGGTGGTCGGCGGGATGAAGGGCACCACGTACGTGCAGATCATCAAGGCATTCCTGCTGATGTGTGGTGCGATTCTCATGACCGTCCTGGTAATGGTGGCCTTCCGGTTCAACCTCTCGTCGCTACTCGGTGCTGCCGCGACGAAGTCGGGTAGCGGGTCCGCCTTCCTCGAGCCGGGGCTGCGCTACGGCAAGGAGGTCGCCGGGGACGCCACCCAGACCTTCTACAACAAGATCGACCTGCTCTCGCTAGGCATCGCGCTGGTCCTCGGTACGGCCGGGCTGCCGCACATCCTGATCCGGTTCTACACCGTGCCCAACGCCCGGACCGCCCGCAAGAGCGTGCTCTGGGCGATCGGCATCATCGGGTTCTTCTACCTGATGACGCTCGCCCTCGGGTTCGGTGCCGCGGCCCTGGTCGGCGGCAAGGCGATCACCGCGCAGGACAAGGCCGGCAACGTGGCCGCACCCCTGCTCGCGCAGACCCTCGGCCAGCGCTACCTCGGCGGCAGCACCGGTGGTGCCATCCTGCTCGCGGTGATCTCCGCCGTCGCGTTCGCCACCATCCTCGCCGTCGTCGCCGGGCTGACCCTGGCCTCGTCGTCGTCGCTGTCGCACGATTTCTACGCCAACGTGATCAAGCGGGGCCAGGCGTCCGAACGCCAGGAGGTTGTGGTCGCCCGGGTGGCGGCCATCGGCATCGGCGCGGTGTCAATCGTCCTGGCGATCTTCGCCCAGAATCTCAACGTGGCGTTCCTGGTGGCGCTCGCGTTCGCGGTGGCCGCCTCGGCGAACCTGCCGGCGATCCTCTACTCGCTGTTCTGGAAGCGGTTCACCACGTCCGGTGCCGTGTGGGCGATCTACGGCGGCCTGATCGCCTCGGCCGTGCTGGTGTTCTTCTCACCGGTGGTGTCCGGATCGGCCACCGCGATGTTCCCCGGCCACGACTGGCAGTGGTTCCCGCTGTCCAACCCGGGCATCATCTCGATCCCGGTCGGCTTCCTCTGCGGCTGGCTCGGTACCGTGCTGTCCGCCACCCCGACCGACGCGGCCAAGTACGCCGAACTGGAGGTCCGGTCCCTCACCGGCGCCGGCGCCCACTAGCGGGAAGGGTCCCCTGGTACCGCGGTCGCGATGCCAGGGGACCCGCCTCGACCCGTCGCCAACCGGGCGATCCGCGTAGGCTCGCGGGCATGGCGGAGGAGCGACAGTATGGCGACGGTCATCGGATCCTGGTCACCGGAGGCGCCGGGTTCGTCGCGTCACATCTGGTGGATGCGCTGCTCACCAAGGGTGCGACGGTGGTGGCCGTCGATAACTTCGTCACCGGTACCAAGGAGAATGTGGCGCACCTCGTCGATCAGCCGCGATTCACGCTGATCGAGGCCGACGTCGCCGAACCGCTGCCGGCACATGAGGCGGCGTTGACCGGCCGGTTCGACGCGATCATGCACTTCGCGTCGCCGGCCAGCCCCACCGATTTCGCGCAGATCCCGATCGAAATCCTGCGGGTCGGCTCGGTGGCGACGCTGCGGCTGCTCGACCGGGCGGTCGCCGACTCCGCCCGGTTCGTCCTGGCGTCGACGTCGGAGGCCTACGGCGATCCCCTGGTACATCCGCAGCCGGAGACCTACTGGGGCAACGTCAACCCGATCGGTGTGCGCAGCGTGTACGACGAGGCGAAGCGGTTCGCCGAAGCGGCCACGATGGCCTACCACCGGTTCCACGGTCTCGACGTCGGCATCGTACGGATCTTCAACACGTACGGGCCGCGGATGCGCCCCGACGACGGCAGGGCCATTCCGACCTTCATCTCGCAGGCGCTGCGCGGCGAGCCGATCACGGTGCACGGTACCGGCGCGCAGACCCGGTCGATCTGCTACGTCGACGACCTGGTGCGGGGCATCGTGGCACTGCTCGACTCGGGCGAAACCGGACCGATCAACTGCGGTACCGAGTACGAGGTGTCGATGCGGGAACTGGCCGAGGCGATCGTCCGGGCGGCCGCCAGCCGATCGGAGATCGTTTATGTGGCCCGTACCGCCGACGATCCGGAGCAGCGCCGCCCCGACCTGACCCGGGCCCGCACGCTGCTCGGCTACGAACCGATGATCGGCCCCGACGAGGGCCTACGGCGCACGATCGAACATTTCGCCAGTCGCGCCGACGTCGATACGCCGTAGCGGCCCGGCCGGGGCTCCCGGCTTCGTGCCAGGGTGGCCCGACTCGGCTGGCGGGTTCGCGTCCGCTACGTACGCTGGGGGCATGTCCACCCCGACGTATCCCAGTGGCAACCCCAGCGGACGGGCCTCGGTGCCCGCTCCACCCCCCTCCGGGTACCGAGGCACCGGCCGCGTGCAGGGTCGACCACCGAGCCGCCGGTACCAGGCTGACGACCAGCCCGGATACGGCGGCGGCAACCGCGACGGAGGCGGTGGCGCGCGCCCCTACAGTGGTCGTCGCCGGCCCCGCCGGGGCCGGATCGCGTTGGTGCTGGGTCTGGCGTTGCTGCTGGTGGCGGTGGTCGGCCTCGGTGGTGCGTACCTCTACTACCGAAACATCGACTCCGGTTTGCAGCGCACCGACGCATTCGGAAACATCACCGGCGACCGGCCGGCCGTCGTCGTCGCCGGTGCGCAGAACCTGCTGCTGCTCGGCAGCGACTCGCGCGACCCGGACAACAAGGCACAGCCCGGAAAGTGGCGTACCGACACGATGATCGTGATGCACGTGGCAGCCGACCACAAGAAGGCGTACCTGATCTCGTTGCCCCGCGACCTGTACGTGCGGATCCCCCAGAGCCCGACCAATCCGGAGCTCGGCAACACCAACTCGAAGATCAACGCCGCCTTCGCGTGGGGCGGCGTGCCGCTGGCGGTGCAGACCGTGGAGGGCTACACCGGGGTACATATCGACCACGTCGTACTGGTCGATTTCGGCGGATTTCAGCAGGTCACGGATGCCCTGGGCGGAGTGGACCTCAACATCGAGCAGAACATCACATCGATCCACCCGCCGTTCCGCAAGTTCGCCAAGGGCGTGAACCACCTCAACGGCGCCGAGGCGCTGGACTATGTGCGTCAGCGCAAGCAGTTCGCCGACGGCGACTTCGCCCGGATGCGCCACCAGCAGGAGTTCCTCAAGGCGCTGATGGACAAGGCCGCCAGCAGCGGCACGATCGGCAATCCGCTCAAGCTCAACGCGTTCCTCAAGTCGGTGACGAAGGCCATGACGGTGGACAACCAGTTCTCGCTGTCCGATACCGCGCTGGCGTTCCGGGGTATCCGCAGCGACAACCTGACGTTCATGGTCAGTCCGAACGTCGGTTCGCAGACCATCGGCGGCGAGAGCGTGGTCGTCTCCGACAAGACCAAGGCGCTGGCCCTGTATCAGTCCGTCGCCAACGACACCGTCGGCGACTGGGTGGCGAGCAACGCCGCCGCCCGATCGGGCGGCTGAACCTGCCGGGCCCGCTCGATCGGCTGACCCCCGGGTGTCGTACCTATTCGCGTGCCATATGTGCTTTACGGTGCATTTGGGAAGTCACCGCGAACGGGAGGTACCGCCACGTCACCCGACGACCCTGCCCTTGATCGGCCGGGCGGGGATCCGCGCTGGGCCCGGATGTTTATCGCGGCCGGGATCATCCTGGTCGTCGCCAGTGCCGCCGTTCTCGTCGCCGGTAGCCTGCTGCTGACCCGGTACGCCGATACCGTCCACCAGGAGCCGATGCTCGGCCGGGCGGCCGCCGCCGGACCCGCCAAGATCGACGGTCCGCTCAATGTCCTGTTGATCGGTGTCGACGAGCGCCCGGACAGTGCCGAGCCGGTCCGGTCCGACTCGATCATCATCGCCCACGTCAACGCCGCGCACGACCGGGTGTATCTGATCTCCGTGCCGCGCGACCTGGCCGTCGAGATCCCGCCGTACCCGAAGACCGGCTACCAGGGCGGCCGGGACAAGATCAACGCCGCGTTCGCGTACGGCAGCGCGAACGGCCTCGGGCGCCGCGGCGGGGTAGAACTGCTCGGCCTGGCCATCCGCCACAATCTCGCCGGTATCACCTTCGACGCCGGCGCGGTCGTCGACTTCGGCGGGTTCCGATCGGTGGTGCGGGCCCTCGGCGGCGTCGACATGTGCATTGATGAGCGCGTGGTGTCACACCACATCGGTACCGGTCCGGACGGCGGTTTCCTGGCCCCCGACCTCGGTGGTCGGCCGGCGGTCTACCAGCCGGGCTGCCGCCACCTCGCCCCGTGGCAGGCGCTCGACTTCGTCCGCCAACGCTACGGCCTGACCAACGGCGACTACGACCGGCAGCGTCACCAGCAACAGCTGCTCAAGGCGGTCGCGGCCGAGGCCAAGCGACAGGGCGTCATGCGCAACCCGGTCCGGCTCTACCGGATCATGCGGGCCAGCCGGGGCGCGCTGACCGTCGATACCCGGGGGGTGTCGCTGCAGAATTGGATTTTCACCGTATCCGGCGTGCTCGGCAGCGGTGACGCGGTGATGGTGCGGACCAACGCGGGGCGGGTGAACCCGACCTTCGTGTCCGGCGAGTCGGCGGAGCGACTGAGTCCGGACAGTATCGCCCTGTTCACGTCACTGCGGGACGATCGACTCGACGCGTTCATATCGGCACACCCGGATTTCGTCTCTCCCGGCGGGCCGGCGCGGTGATCTTCGCGATACCCGGGTGAGCCGCGCCGTTGGCGCCGCTCCCGTAGACTTGGCGGCGTAAGCCCGGCTATTCGGTGATCGACGTGCTCCGATACCGGTCCGGCCTCCGCGGGGGGAGTTGGCCACGTCTACCCCACCCAGAACAGACCGGCCGGAGACGGACGGGCCCGCGGGCCCGGTGCCGGCTCCGGCTTCCGACGTCGGCCCTGACACGGTGGTCCTGCCAGCCGCCGGCCGTGGGCCGGCCACCGCCGAGTTCGTCCGCGCCGAGCCCGTCACGGTCGAGTTCGTCCATCCTCGGCCCACCAGCGCTAGACCCTCGGATGCTGGGCCCACGGAGGCTAGGCCCACGGAGGCCGAGTCCACGGAGGCTGAGTCCGCCCAAGTCGAGCCCATCCAAGCTGAGCCCACCGAGACCGAATCCACCCAAACCGAGCCCACCGAGACCGAGCCCACCGAGATTGAGCCCACCGAGACTGAGCCCATCGACGCCGGCGGAGCCGGCGGGGCTTCCAACATCGCTGACGTGTGGCCGCCGGCGAAGGCGGGCCGCATCAAGACTCCCGGTCACGACCCGGTCTGGGCTCGCTTGCTGGTCGTGTTCGGAATGCTGCTGGTCCTCACCGCGACCGGCGCGATCACCGCGACCAAGGTGGTGGCCCACCGGTTCGACACCGCGGTCAAGAAGGACCGGCTCATCGCGCCCGAGGCCCGGGTCGGCGGGGGGCAGGGTGACAAGCCTCACACCACCGTCGTCGGTCCGCTCAACTACCTGCTGATCGGCTCGGACGCGCGCGCCGACGATCCGTCGGCCGGTGCCCGGTCCGACACGATCATCATTCTGCACATCCCGGCGAACCTCGGCCGAGCGTACATGATCTCGATCCCGCGTGATCTCCGGGTGCAGATTCCACCGTTCCCGGCGACCGGGTTCGGCGGCAGCCGCGAAAAGATCAACGGTGCGTTCGACTACGGCAAGGGTGGCAGCGGCGGCGTCCAGCTGCTGTCGGCCACCCTCAGCCAGCTGATGGGCATCCACTTCGACGGCGCCGCGGTGATCGACTTCGGTGGTTTCGAGAAGGTCGTGGAGCAACTCGGCGGTGTGGACATGTGTATCGACGAGCGCACCGAGTCACACCATGTCGGCCACGACAAGAACGGCAATTTCCTGGCCCCGTGGTACGGGCCGGACGGTGAGTACCGCAACTACGCGAGCACCCCGGAGGTGTACGAGCCGGGCTGCCGTCACCTCGCGCCGTGGCAGGCGCTCGACTACTCGCGGCAGCGCAAGAGCATCCCTGACGGCGACTACGGCCGGCAACGCCACCAGCAGCAACTGCTGAAGGCCATCTTCGACGAGGCGCGTCGGCAGAACCTGGAGACCAAGCCGAAGGTGCTCAACTCGATGATCCGCGCCGTCGGCGCATCGCTGACCATCGACACCAACGGGGTACCGCTCATCGACCTGCTGTACGCGCTGCGCGGTGTCAACCCGGGCGACCTGGTCGGTGTGAAGGTCCCGTCGGAGCCGCAGACGATCGGCGGCTTCGCGTACGTGATCGCCCTGGACGCCGAGGCGCCGGCCCTTTACGAGGCGGTGCGGACCGACACCCTCGACACCTGGACGGCCGGCAACCCGACGTGGGTCAACGGGCTGTGACCGCGTGTCGCACCGCCGGGCCGCGGGCGGCGCGACGGTACACGCTCTAAGCTTGCGGCGTGCTGACGCATAGTCACGGGGTCGACCCGGCCCAGGTTCCAGCCGGGGCGTACCTGCTGGACGTCCGGGAGAGCGACGAGTGGGCCGCCGGGCACGCGCCGCAGGCGCACCACGTACCCATGTACGATGTCCCGTCCCGGCTGGACGAGATCCCGGCCGACGGCGACGTGGTGGTGGTCTGCCGGGTCGGCGCCCGCTCCGCCCAGGTCGTCGGGTACCTGTTGGCCGCCGGCCGCACCAACGTCGCCAACCTGGACGGCGGCATGCTCGCGTGGGTGCGGGCCGGCCGCCCGATCGTCACCGAGCACGGCGGTGTGGCGCAGGTCGCCTGAGTCGGTCGCCGGTTCGGTCGCCCGGCTTCGGATCCGTCGCGCGGTACGGCCCGCGTCCCGGCCGCCGCCCCACGCCGCCACCGGTCGCCCACTCGTCTTCGCGCACCGCGGCTCGTCGGCCGCGGAGCCCGAGCACACCCTCGCGGCGTACCTGCGGGCCATCGGGGAGGGTGCCGACGGCGTCGAGTGCGATGTTCGGCTGACCGCCGACGGCCACCTGGTGTGCGTACACGACCGCCGGCTCGACCGGGTCAGCGACGGCCGTGGCCTGGTCAGTACGAGTACCCTCGCCGAACTGAACCGGCTCGACTTCGGCTCCTGGCATCCCGGGCCCGGCGATGACGACGACGAACTCGTCTACGACCGGGACGCCCGCGGCCGGATCCGCGTCCTGACCCTGGACAATCTGCTTGCCGCCGTGCGGGCCGCCGGCCGGCCGATGCGACTGCTGATCGAGACGAAACACCCCACCCGCTACGGCCCGGCGGTCGAGGAGCGGCTGGCGGCCGTGCTGCGACGGTACGGGCTCGACCGGCCCGGCCCGGGCAACCCGGTACACGTCACGGCGATGTCGTTCTCGCCGCTCGCGGTGCGGCGCATCCACCATCTCGTCCCGGGCCTGCCCACGGTGATGCTGCTGGAGCTGCTGCCGGCGGGGCTGCGCGGCGGGAGGCTGCCGTTCGGCTCCGGCATCGGGGGCCCGGGGATACGGCTGTTGCGCGCGCATCCGGAGGTCGCCCGCCGGCTGCACGAGCGCGGACACCAGGTGTACGTGTGGACCGTCAACGACCCGCGCGATCTCGACCTGGTGATCGAGCTGGGGGTGGAGGGCATCATCACCGACCGTCCGACCTTCGTCCGGCAGCGCCTGGACCAGCTCGGCCTACCGCACGTGGGGTGATCCGGGCACACTCGGCAGCATGGTCACCGACGCGTTCCCGCCAGCCACCGGGTTCTCCGACGGCGCCGGCCCGCCCGGTCGCCCCGATGCCGTGCGCCCGTCCGGTGGCGTCGATCCCGTCGACGGGCTGGCCGCGATCGTCGAGTTTCTCAATGAGGGCGGGGACGGGCTGGTCGCCCTGCGCCGGATCGTCGACCTCGCCGCGGCGGTGACCGGTGCGGCCGGGGCGACGTTCGTCGAGTGCACCGGCGGTCAGGGCCGGTTGGTCGCCGCCACGGACCTGGTCGGCGGGTCGCTCGGCCGGCCGGTCGACGGTACCGATCAGTGGTTGGCGACCGTGCCGGTCGGTGGGCCGCCGATCGTGGAGGTCGGGCTCGACCGGGCGCCGGGCATACCGGCTGGCCGGCTGCAGGCGGCCGGGGTCCATCGGATCGTGGCCGGCGCCGCCGTCGTCAACGGTACGGCCGTCGGTGCGCTGTACCTGTACTTCGCGGATCTGCCGGCCGGGCTGCCGG
This sequence comes from Micromonosporaceae bacterium, assembly GCA_032160285.1. GTDB lineage: Bacteria > Actinomycetota > Actinomycetes > Mycobacteriales > Micromonosporaceae > Planosporangium. The sequence goes on from JAVHWE010000121.1 coordinate 18,819, forward strand.
CCATGCTGCGGCTGCTCGCGGCGGTGTCGGCGCAGGCCGTGTCGACCTCGCGGTCCGCACCCGACCGGGCCGAGACCCGCGACCTGTTCATCGCGGTGACCAGTCACGAACTCCGGACCCCGGTAACCGTGATCAAGGGGTACGCGGACACCCTGGCCGAGCGGTGGGACTCGCTGTCGGATCCGGCGCGCCGCGAGGCAGTGTTCGTGATCTGGCAACGGGCCGGCGAGCTGGCCCGGCTGGTCGACCGGCTGCTGAATGCGGCCAGCGACGTCACCGGTCCCGGGGGCGGCCCGACGCTGCTGCCGTTCGAGCCGGTGGGCACGCTCCGCGACGCCGCCGCCGACCTGCCCCCGGACCTGCGTCGCCGGCTGCGGCTGCGGCTGCCGGACCGGCTGCCGAACGTTCGCGGGGACCGGGCCAGCGTCGCGACCGTACTTACCGAGCTGGTGACGAACGCGTGCAAGTACTCACCGGACACGATGGACGTGGAACTGACCGGCGGATCGGACCCGCAGGCGGTCTGGATCCGGGTCGCCGACCGTGGGGTGGGGATCCGGCCGGCCGACACCGAGCGGGCGTTCGAGCGGTTCTGGCAGTCCGAAACCGGCGACCAGCGACGGTACGGCGGGGTCGGGCTCGGCCTGTACCTGGTACGAAGAATCGTGGAGCGGCAAAACGGATGGGTTGGCCTGCGCCCGCGCGACGGTGGCGGTACCGTCGCCGAAGTGTGGCTGCCGCGTGCGGACGCGGGCGGCGGGGGGATCGGGTGACGACATGACGGCGGGCGCGGACCGCGTGTGGTGCGTGGTCGTACCCCACCACGCCGAAGGCGCCCGGCAGGCCCGGCAGCGGCTGGCCGCGAGCCTGGCCGGCGTGCTGAGCCAGCAGGCGCTCGCCGATACCGTCGCGGTCGCCGCGGAGCTGCTCGGCAACGCCGTCCGGCACGCCGCCCCGCTGCCCGGCGGGGTGGTCCGGCTGGCCTGGCGGATGCTGCGGGCCGGCGGTATCGAGATCCGGGTGACCGATGGTGGCGCGTCCACCCCACCGACGGTTCGCGATGTCGGACACGACTCGCCGGACGGGCGGGGCCTGGCCATCGTCGCGGCGTTGGCCGACGGATGGGGGGTCGACTCCGACGGGCTCGGCCAGTGTGTCTGGGCCCGACTGACCGCGTCGGGTCCGCTTCGGGCCACCGGGGTCCCCGCATGGGGTGGCGGCAGCGCATAGGCTGGTTCGCCGTGACCAAGCGTGCCAGGAACCCGCGTACCCGTCCCACCGCCACCAAGCGCGAGAAGGTGCGCGACGTCTACGTCGCCCGCCCCTTCGCCGGCCTCCCCGACGAGGTCGAATGGATCGCGCTGCGGGAACTCGTGCCGGCCGCCACCGCGCCGTTGACGCTGGCCCCGGCGCTGGCCGAGCGGTACCCCGACCGGTCGGTGACGCTGGCGACGGTACTGCCGATGGCCTGGCCGGCCATGATCAGACCGGACGGGCGAATCTTCATCGGCCTGCAACGCCACCAGCAGTCCGGTGACGTGTCCCGCGATCTCGCGGAGGCGGTGCTGCGGGCACTGGACACCGAGCCCGGTGCGACGGTAACGGTACCGGCGCTGCCCGGCGAGGGTCCGCGGCTGGCGGACGTGCTGGCCGTCGAGCCGCTCCAGGTGACGGTGCACGACGGGTACGAGTTCTGGCTCGACCCCGGCGCGATCGACGATCCGAACGTCAAGGCGTCGCTGGAACAGGCCAACGCGGCGATCTACCCGACGGTCCGGCTCGCCGCCGCGCCGGCCGCGTACTGGTGCCGGGTGACCGGCAAGGCGCACGTGCGGTGGGTGCTGCCCGACGACGAGGAGCCGGCGCTGGACGCCCTGTCCCGGCTCGCCGGCGCCGGTGAGCTGGTGCTCGGCGACGGTACCCGGTTCGCCGGCATGTTCCGGGCGCACGGGCTGCTGGTACCGGTCTGGGACCTGCCGCCGCGGTCGGAGGCCGCGGAGTGGGAGGCGCCGGTAGCCGACTTCGCCAAGCGCTACGCCGACGCGCTCGGCGTCGCCGATCCGATCACGCCGGCCGAGCGCCGCGCCCGCCAGGGCCTGCTCGCCCGCCAGTTAACCGTCCGCTGACCCGCGTCGGCCGGCCGGCGGCGGTTGCCCGTGGGCCGGCGGTTGCCTGTCGGCCGGCCGCTCCCGCCAGTCCGCCCGTGCCCGCGGGCCGGCACGGGCGATGGGGGCGGACATGCAGCGCGGGCCGCCCCGGCCGGAGCCGAGTTCGGAGCCGCTGATCCGGATCACCTCGATACCGGCGCGTTCGAGCTGCGCGTTGGTCTCGACGTTGCGTTCGTACGCCACGCAGAGCCGGGGCGCGAGGGCGAGCGTGTTGTTGCCGTCGTCCCACTGCTCGCGTTCAGCCGTGACCGGATCCAGTCCGGTATCGATGACCCGCAGCGTGTCGATGCCGAGTGCCTTGGCGGCGGCGGTCAGGAACGGTTCGGGCGGGTCGATGCGGGGGTTGCCGTCGTCGCCCGGCGTGACGGTCCAGGCGACCAGGGTGTCGGCGACGTTGGCGTACATGACGACGGCGTCGACATCGACCATGGTGCAGACCGTGTCCAGGTGCATGGTGGCGCGCTTCTGGGCGATCGGTACCACCATGATCGTGTGCGCCAGTCCGTGCGCGAAGCAGCGCCGGGCCAGCCGTTCCGCACCGGCCGGTCCGGTCCGTTCACCGACCCCGACGGCGATCACCCCTGGGCCGAGCAGCAGTACGTCGCCGCCTTCGAGGTGCTCCAGGCCGGGCTCGTACACCAGGGGGGTGCCGGCGAACCGCGGGTGGTGGCGGTAGATCGCGTGGGTGAGCGTGGTTTCGCGGCGCCGGGCCGGCATGGCCAGGCTGGTGACGGCGACCTCGGAGCCGATCCAGACCGACGAGTCGCGGGTGATCAGCAGGTTGGGCAGCGGGTCGATGACGAAGTCATGCCGGTCCAGCTGGGCGTACACGATGCCGCCGCCGGTGCGCAGCTCGCCGTGGGCCAGCCCGGCCGTCAGTACCGTGGCCAGCTCGGCCGGGCCGAGCGCGGCGAGGTGGGCCGCGACGGCGGCGCGCAGCGCGTCGCCCAGCCGGACGTCGGACAGCACCGCCGACGTCAGGTCGTCGCGGGCGGCGGGCACCTCGAGTACCTCGGTGAGCAGGTCGGCCAGGTAGAGCACGTCGACCCCGTGGGCGCGTACCGCGGCGGCGAACGCATCGTGCTCCTCCTGGGCGCGGCCGACCCAGGGGATGCCGTCGAACAACAGCGAGTCGTTGTTGCGGGGGGTCAGCCGCGCCAGTTCGGCACCCGGACGGTGGAGGAGCACGGTACCCAGTCGGCCGACCTCGCTGTCGACGTAATGGTTGCTCATGGCTCAGCCGATCGTTGGTCCGGTATGGCGTCTTCGCGCGCCATGTGAATCTTCGAAATCACGTGAATATGGCATTCATCCCTACTCATTCGCGCTCATTCACCGGTGAGCCTCTCATGTACCGGCCTTTTGACACGTACCGTAGTGACACCCACACAGTCCGGCGATCTGGCAGGTGTGCGATGACCAGCTTCCTCCATGCCACCGATGGTGCGGCCTTCCGCCCCACCGATGACCGGTACTCACCGTCCAGGCCCGGGGCCGACAGCCGGGTGTCCCCACTGGAGTGGATCCGCGACCGGCGGGCGGGCCGGGAGGCCCGCCGGGCCGACCTGGCGCACCACCGGGCGGCCCAGCGGCTCGGCGCGCTCGGGTACAACTGGCGGATTCTCGATCTCCAGGCGACCGCCGGCTCGGACCGGATGCGCTTCCTCGCCGTCGGCCCCGGCGGGATCTTCGCCGTCACGGTCAAGGACCACGGGCGCAGCCGCGTCAGCTTCGCCGGTGACGTGGTGCAGATCGACGGCCGGCGGCCCAAGTACGTCCAGGAGGCGCGCCGTAACGCCAAGACGATCGCCACCGCGCTCACCCGGTCCGCGGGCGTATCGGTGCCGGTGATGCCGGTACTCGCGTTCGCCGGCAGCGGCAGCATCAGCGTGTACGGGATGCCCAAGGGTGTGATCATCTCCTCGTACCAGGAGGTCGGCCGGGTCCTCAACGCCCGAGGTCAGCGGCTCGCGCCGGACACCGTGGAGAAGATTTACACGCTCGCCGCGGACCCGGCGACCTGGCTCAATCCGCCGCACGCCCCGCTGGCCGATCGGTACCGTTGGTATCCGGACGGTGACACTTCGACGGACAAGCGGCCTGCTGACAAGAGCCCAGCCGCCGGGTAACGTCCGGAGCATGGCGCTACCCACCCCCGCCCGCGGTCGGCTGTTCGGGGAGGCGGCGTGCCGCATCTAGAGCTGTCGCTGAGCGAACCGACGGTCTCCCGATCGAGGCCGGCCCGCTCGTCGTTCGGTCGGTGGGCGAAGGCGGTGGCCGACGCGTCCGAGCCGTGTCTGGTGATCGATACCGACGCCGTCGTGGTGGCGATCTCGCCGGCCTGCGACGACATGCTCGGCCTGGAGTCCTCCACTATCGGCCGCCGGCTGCTCGACGTGCTCCGGTTGCTCGACTTCTCGGCCGCCGGGGTCGCGCTCGACCAGGGCGAGCTGAGCAAGATCCCGCCACTGCTGGCGCTCGCCTCCGGCCGGCTGGCCCGGGGCCTGCTCCGGGTGGAGTGCCGCGACGGCGCCTGCACGCTGGACGCGGTGTCGACGCCGTTGCTGAGCGGCGATCGCCGCGCCGGGTCGCTGACCTTCTTCAGCCCGGTCTGATCGGCGTCCGTTTCGTCATCTTTTGCCATACGGGCGAGATGATGTTCCGCCGCGTTGGTCCCATCGGTCGGTTTCAGGCTGTGAGCAGCCGCTACTTCACCCGTACTCTCCTTGCATGCTGGACCTGGAGCTGCTGCGCGGCGACTACGCGGTTTGTCGGCTGCCGGTCGGCTCGGCGCTGCCCACCGGTGTGCTCGCGCACGCCAACAACGGTGGCGTGGTCTCCGTGACCTGGACCACCGACGAGATCTCCATTATGTGTCCGGCGGCCCACGTACCGGAGGGCGCCAGCGTCGAAACGCCGTGGCGCTGCTTCCGCGTCACCGGCCCCATCAACCTCGCGCTCACCGGCGTGCTGGCGTCGATCATCAGCCCGCTCGCGGACGCCCGGGTCAACATTTTCGCATTCTCCACATTCGACACCGACTATCTGCTGGTACCGGCGGTCCGGCTGACCGAGGCGATGGCCGCGCTGACCGGCGCCGGCCATCGGCTGTCGAACCGCGACATAGGATAGCTGGCAACCGTCCACGGGAGACTCCGGTGTGGCCTGTCACGAGACTGTTGGGCGCGGTACTGCTGGCCGCGGTGGTGGTGACGGCGGCCGGCTGCGGTCGGGTCGAGCGCGTACCGTTCGGCGCGGTCCCCGGCGGATCGGCCCGCCCCTCGGACGCGTTCGAATCGGCGTCGGCCGAGCCGTCGATTCCCGACGACGGGTTCCCCACCGACGACCCGCCGTTGCCGACCGGCCTACCGTCACCGACCGCGCCGCCGGAGACGCTCGCCCTGCCGTGCGGCGGCCGACCCACCGGCAGCCAGGTGATCTCGGCGCTGCGCCGCGACCGTAACCTGCTGCCCGCCGGTGTGACCCCGAGGGTCGTGACCGGGCCGCTGTGCGCCGGCACCTGGCAGTACACGGTCGTCGTGGTCCCCGACCACGACCCCCTCCAGGTGGTCACCCGCGGCGCGCCCACCGGGTTGAGCGTGGTCAATGCCGGCACCGACGTCTGTACCTCCACGGTGACCGGCGCCGCGCCGAGCGGCATCGTCGCGGCGGCCGGCTGCCAGCCGGGGGGATAGTCTCCTCCCGGTCGCGGCCATAGCGACGCCGCCAACGTGAGGGGAACCCATGCCGGGCGTACCACCGACCCGCTTCGTCTACCTCGGCCCCGAAGGCACCTTCACCGAGCAGGCGTTGCGCACGATCCCGGCCGCCGAGCACGGTACCCGTACCCCCGCCCGGAGCGTGCCCGAGGCGCTCGACGCGGTCCGCGCCGGTGACGCCGACGCGGCGCTGGTACCGCTGGAGAACTCGATCGGCGGTGTGGTCGCGGTGACGCTCGACGAGCTGGCCGACGGCGCGCCGCTGGTGATCACCCGCGAGGTCGTCCTGGCCGTACAGTTCGTGCTGGCCGCGCGCGGGGAGGTGCCGCTGGTCGGCATCCGGTCGGTGGCGGCCCACCCGCAGGCGAGCGCACAGTGCCGGCACTGGCTGCGGGCCCACCTACCGGCGGCGTCCGTGGTCGACATGCTCTCCAACGGGGCGGCCGCACAGGCCGCCGCGGCCGGCAGCCACGACGCGGCGATCTGCGCCCCGATCGGAGCCGCCCGGGAGCGGCTCACCGTACTGGCCAAGGACATCTCCGACCACCCGGGTGCGATGACGCGGTTCGGGCTGGTGTCGCGGCCCGGCCTGCCGCCCGCCCCCACCGGCGACGACCTGACCACGCTCGCCGTGTACCTGTCCCACGATCGCGTCGGCGCCCTGCTGGCGGTCCTCACCGAACTGGCCGTACGCGGGGTGAACCTGACCCGCATCGAGTCCCGGCCGACCGGGGAGCGCCTCGGCCGGTACGTGTTCTTCCTGGACTGCTCCGGTCACGTCGCCGAGGCCCGGATGGGTGAGGCGCTGCAGGGCCTGCACCGGGTCTGCGCCGACGTCCGCTTCCTCGGCTCGTACCCGCGCGCCGGCAGCGATGATCCGGTCGCGGCTCCGCCGGGCACGTCCGACGCCGCGTACGCCGACGCGGCCGCCTGGCTGGCGCGCCTGCGCGAGGGCGGGTCCCCCTCCTGACCCGGAGTGGGCCGCGCTCGAAGGATCAGCCGTTGAGCAGCCCTCCGAGCAGGCCGCCGCCCTGGCTCTGCTGCTGACCGCCGCCGGCGCCCAGGTGGCCCGGGAACTCCTCGGACGGCTGGACGACCACGAAGCCCTGACCGGCGAAGCTCATCGTGAACGCCTCGCCGGTACTGCGCCCGAGCAGCGTGCCGATGCCCAGCTGATCGGCCCGGTGGTAGCCGGTCTGCAGGCTCGTCGACCAGCAGATCGCGGCCTGCGGGTCGGCGAACGTCGGCTGGTCCACGGTCAGCACCACGGGGGTGCCCTTGGTGGTGATGGCGATGCGGCCCTGGCCGGAGAAGACGCAGTTGAACATGCCGGCCGCGGAGAACATCCCGAGCCCCTGCACCATCTTGATGTCGTACTGCACGGTCGAGTCGAAGGCGAGCACGTTGTGGCCGTTGATGGTGATCGCGTCGCCCGCCTCGAGGTCGATGAGGTGCACGTCGGCGGCGCGGTCGGCGAGGAACAGGTCACCGTTGCCGGAGATCTTCATCAGCGGTACGCCCTCACCGGTCAGCTTCTGCTTGAGCCACTTGCTCATGCCGCCGGAGCCCAACGCCTGGAACTGCATCCGGCCCTGGTAGGCGACCATCGATCCGGTACGGGCCATGACGTCGCCGTTGAGTTCGACCTTGAGCATCTTGGAGCTCTGCAGCCGCATCCCGGGCTGGGCGGACTCCTTCTCCATGTTTTCGGCGGCGAACAGAGCGCTTCGCATCAGCATTCCTTCCGATTGGTACGTCAACGGTGACGGTAGGTGGCGCGGTCAACGGGCTAACCCCAGCCGAGTTCGTGCAGGCGCTCGTCGGCGATGCCGAAATGGTGGGCTATCTCGTGGACGACGGTCACGGTGACCTCCTCCACCACGTCGTCGTCGCTGGAGCAGATGGCCAGAATCGGATTGCGGAAAATGATGATCCGGTCGGGCAGCACCCCGGCGTAGTCCCAGCCGCGTTCGGTCAGCGCGTACCCCTCGTAGACCCCGAGCAGCGTCGGCTCGCCCGGCGGCGGGTCGTCCTCGACGAGGATCACCACGTTGTCCATCAGGCCGAGCAGCTCCGGCGGAACGTCGTCGAGCGCCTCGCCGACGAGTTCCTCGAAACGCGGACGGGCCATCTGTACCGGCACTCCGACAGTCTGCCTGCCGACGGCGGCGGTCGGAACGCCCGGTCCGCTGTAGGCCCCGATCGGGCGCATACGCGAGGGCGCCCCGCGTACCGGGTACGTGGGGCGCCGAACGGATGGCGGGAGTGGGGCGGTCAGACGAGGGTGGCCTCGAGCGTCATGTCCACCGCACCGAGCGCCCTGGAGACGATGCAGCCGGTCTTGGTCGCCTCGGCCATCTTCTGGAACTCGGCGGCGTCGATGCCCGGCACATCGCCGTTGGTGACCAGGTCGATCCGGGTGATCCCGAACCCCTCGTCGGTCTTGCCGAGGTGGACGCTGGCCGTGGTGTCGACCGAGGTCGGTACGTGACCTGCCTGCGCCAGCGAGTTGGAGAGCGCCATCGAGAAGCAGGCGGCGTGTGCCGCCGCGATCAACTCCTCCGGGTTGGTGTCCGAGCCGGCCTCGAAGCGCGAGGTGAAGGAGTAGGGACCCTGGAAAGCTCCGGAGCCCAGCGCCACCGTGCCGGCGCCTTCTTTGAGTGAGCCTTGCCACTTGGCTGATGAAGTACGGGTTGGCATGGCTGTGACGCTAACCCATCCGATGTGACCACGTGCAGGGGTGCCGGCGGAGCGCGAGGGGCGCTCGGTTTCGCGGGGTGGTCGTAAGGTGGAACATCCACCACCGACTCGTCGGGCTGAAATAGGTCCAGGAGGACGCCGATGAGCAGCGACAAGGTCAACGGTATCGAGCCCACCACGATCGAGTGGGGTGACACCGTCCGCCGGGCTACCGGGCTGGCCGGGCGGCTCGGGGAGTTCACCGCCGGCCGGCCGGTGATCCGTGGCGCCGGGATCGGCTGTGCGCTCGCCGGGTTCGGCGCGCTGATCGCCGCCGAACTGCTGCCCTGGATGTCGATGATCACCCCGTCCCTGGGAACGGACTTTCCGACCGGGGCCGGCGGCCGGGTGGAGATGGATGTGACGCAGTTGCTCGTCGGTACCGACATCCTCAACCTGGGGTGGTTGGTGATCCTGGGCGTGGTGGCAACCGCGCTGGTGGTGGGGCCGGCGGTCCGCCGTGTCGTCGTCGCAGCCGGCCTCGGCCTGGTCGCGGGCCAGGTCGCGCTGCTCACCGGCGTCACCCGCGGCATCAAGCACAGCGCCAACAGCGGCCTGTTCCGGGGTGTGTTCGTCAGTAGTCAGCTCACCGTCAAGATCGAGGTGGGCGTCTACTGCGCGTACCTGGCCGTCGGCCTGTTCGGGCTCGCGCTGGTGCTGGCCGGCGGTGTGCCGCGGCGGCTGCGGACGGCCGACCGGGTCTCCGACGACGCCGACCCATCGCTGCGCGGCCCGGCCGACCTCACCGTGACGCCGGGGCAGGCAGGCGATGCGGCGACCGACCGGACCATCTGGTCGCGGCGTTCGCCGGATATCGACATGAGCGGCGGCCGACCCGACCGGTAGGCTCACTCATCGTGATTGACCTGCGCGTACTGCGAGAAGACCCCGAACTGGCGCGAGCCAGCCAGCGTGCCCGGCGTGAGCCGGCGAGCGCCGTCGACGCGCTGCTCACCGCCGACGAGGCGCGCCGCTCCGCGGTGGCCAGCTTCGAGGCGCTGCGGGCCGAACAGAAGCAGCTCGGCAAGCGGATGCCGACCGCGGTCGGCGCCGACCGGGACGCCCTGCTGGCCCGTACCAAGGCGTTGGCAGCTCAGGTCAAAGGCGCCGAGGCGACGGTGACCACGGCGGACGCGGCCCTGCGGGCCGCGCAGCTCGCGATGCCGAACCTGATCGAGGAGGGTGCCCCGGCCGGCGGTGAGGACGACTTCGTCGTGCTGCGCGAGGTCGGTGACCGGCCGACGATCGCGGCCCCGCGCGATCACCTGGAGATCGGCGAGGCGCTGCGCGCGATCGACACCGAGCGCGGCGCGAAGGTGTCCGGCAGCCGCTTCTACTACCTGACCGGGGTCGGCGCGCTGCTCCAGCTCGGCCTGCTGCAACTGGCCATGCAGCAGGCCGTCGAGTACGGGTTGACGCCGGTGATCCCGCCGGTGCTGGTCAAGCCGGAGTCGATGGAGGG
>JAVHWE010000213.1:0-4128 GCA_032160285.1 Micromonosporaceae bacterium
AACGCGGCGCAGTGCACCGACAGCACCCGGGCACCGGTCGTCGGGGCGAACCCGCCCACCGGATACCCGCTCGCGAAGCGGCCGAACTCGGCGGCGAACCGGGTCTTACCCAGCCCGGCCTCGCCGGTCATCACCACGATCTGTGGCTGCGCGGCGTCGACGACCTCGGCCAGCCGGCCGGCGAGGCGACCGACCTCGGTCTCGCGCCCGAGGAACGGCGCCGCGTCGCCCAGCCCCGTCCGGGTACCGGCCGCGTCGAGCAGACCGAGCAGCTCGTACGCCTCGACCGGCTCCCGCTTTCCCTTCAGCCGCAACGGCCGCAGCACCCGCCAGGACGCGACGTGCCGGGTGGCCGACGAGGTACGCGCGCCCGCGTACACCGCGCCGATCGCGGCGGCGTCGGCCAGCCGAGCCGCCGTGTTGACGGTGTCGCCGATGACCGTGTACTCGATCGCGGCCTGGACCCCGGCCATCACCGTGCCGGTGTTGAGGCCGACCCGCAGCCCGAGTGGTGCGCCGCCGCCACGTTCGTCGTCGAGTACCCGCCGGACGGCGCGCTGCATGGACAGCGCGGCGCGGATCGCCCGTTCGGCGTCGTCCTCGTGCGCGACCGGCGCGCCGAAGACCGCCATGATGCCGTCGCCGGTCAGCTTGTCGACGTGACCACCGAAGGTCTTGACCGAGCCGGCGAGGGCGGCCAGCACCCGGTCGGTGACCGCGCCGACCCGCTCCGGGTCGACGTCCTCGGCCCAGGCCGTGAAGTCGGAGAGGTCCCCGAAGAGGACCGTGACGATGCGGCGTTCCGCGGCCGGCAGCGTGGCCGCCGGCGGCAGCGCCACCCCGCAGTTGTGACAGAACCGCGCGCCGGGTACGGCGACGGTACCGCAGACCGGACAGGTCACGGCCGGTCCAGGTAGGCGAGCTGGGCGCGCACCGACCATTCGGCGGCCGGCCACAGCGCCGGATCGACGTCGGCGTAGACGATCCGCACCACGTCCATCGGAGTGTCGGCGCCGGCGTCCCGGGCCGCCCGTACCTGTTCGAGGCGGGCCAGCCGGTGCTGGCGGTAGTGGCGCGCGGCGGCGGCACAGTCGGCCAGCGCGGGGCCGTGTCCGGGCAGCACGGGTACGCCGTCGAGGCTGGCGAGCAGCCGCAGGCTGGCCAGGTAGTCGCCCAGGTCGCCGTCGGGCCAGGCCACCACGGTGGTACCGCGGCCGAGGATGGTGTCGCCGGTGAACACGGCGTCGCGGGCCAGCAACGCCACCGAGTCGGCGGTGTGCCCGGGTACGGCGAGCACCCTGACCCCGTCGATCTCCTCGTCGTGGCGCAGCGGTCCGCCGTTGCGGCACAGCGCCGGGTCGGCCGCCCGTACCGGTACCCCACCGAGCATCTCGGACAGTCGGGGGGCACCCTCGACGTGGTCGAGGTGGCCGTGGGTGAGCAGGATCGTGGCGATCGGGCCCGAGCCGGCGACCCGCTCCAGGTGCGCCGCGTCGTCGGGGCCCGGATCGATGACGACGTGGTGCTCCGGCAGTACCCAGGTGTTGGTGCCATCGAGCGTCATGGGCCCGGGGTTGGGCGCGCGCACCAGGGTGACCCACGCCGGCAGCACGTCCAGCGGTACCGACGGGGGCGCGGACAGCGGGGTGACCATGCACTGGATCGTACGGCGAGGGATGTCGATCTTCGCGGTCGTTTCCGGGTCGCGCGACTGTCGCCCTGGGCCACCGGACGTTCGCCCACCGTCGCCGGCGGGTAGACATCACTTGACGCAACGTTCGCCAATTGCTGCGCTGTGTGTGTCAGCCCCCGACTCCCCCCTGAGGGTGCGCTTTGAGGCCAGACGTGATCGTCGCCTTCGTGGTAGGTGTCGCGGTCGCGGCCGCCGTCATCCTGACCACCGGCTACCTCGTCGGTCAGGAGCGCCGGCAGGGCCGGTCGGTGGTGTCGGACCTGCGGGAGGAGTGGCTCGACCCGTTCGCCGAACACCTGCTCACGCTGACCGGTGAGCAGCGCGAGACGGCCCACCAGGTCGATCAGGTCCACGCCGGGATCGGTGACGTTCAGCAGAAGGTCGACGAGTTGAACCGCCGCTTCCTGGCGATCCGGACCGAGATCCGCCGCCTGCACGACGACGCGTTGGCCGCCCGGTACCGGGTGCACCTCGGCCTGCCGGACGCCAGTGCGCTGAAGGGTGTGGTGTTCGCCGGCGATCCGGTGTCCGCCGACCGGATCCTCACCAAGTACCTGCGCGCCGCCCGCGCCCTCGACCTGTCCACCGCGCTGCTGACCGCGGCCGACGGTGGCCGCCATGTCCGGCTGTGGCTGCGGCGGCGCAACGCCGCCGACCGCCCCGGCGACCTCGACCGCCGCGTCTCCGAGGCGCTGGCCGAGGTACTGGCCTGGCGCGACGACGCCAGCCGGCGGAGTACCGCGTCGCCGCAGGCCCGCGCGCTCGCCGACGCGATCGCGCAGCTCGGCGGTGACGGGGACACGTTCGTCCAGCTCGGCCGGGCGGTCTTCGTCAACGCCGGTTCGAATCTGGCCGTGGCCGTCCTGACCGACCGGGACCTCGCGTACCTCGAGGAGCACCCGGACCTGGTGGCCTCCCCGGCGCGGGCGCTGCACCGGATGCGGATCGCGATGCCCGACCGCTACCTCGACCTGACCACCACCCTCCACGCCCTGACCGGCGCCCCGGACAACCCGACCCCCCAACAGCCCTGAGCCACCGCGGGTGTGGGCTCGCCCGCTGCCCGGGCTGGTTGTCGCTCAGCTGATTTCGAAGATCGCCTCCACCTCGACGGGTGCGTCGAGGGGCAGCTGGTTGACCCCGACGGCACTGCGCGCATGCCGCCCGGCCTCGCCGAACACCGCACCGAATAGCTCACTGGCCCCGTTGATCACGGCCGGTTGGCCGGTGAAGCCGTCGGCCGAGGCGACGAAGCCCAGGACCTTGACGACCTTGACCACCCGGTCGATGCCGACCAGCGCGTCCACCGCGGCGAGCGCGTTGAGCGCGCACTGGCGGGCCAGCTCGGCGGCCCGCTCCGGCGGTACCTCGGCGCCCACCTTTCCGGTGGCCAGCAGCATCCCGTCGACCATCGGGACCTGACCCGACACGTACACGAGATCCCCGGTCTGGATCGCCGGCAGGTACGCGGCCAGCGGCGTGACCACCGGCGGCAGGTTCAGGCCCAGCGCGGCGAGCCGGTCGTGTGCCGGTGAGCCGCCGGCACGGTCGCGACCGCTCACCGGTCGTCCTCGCCGCCGCGCGGCCGCTTCAGGTACGCGACGAGCTGCTCGTTGTTCGGTCCGGGCACGACGGTGACCAGCTCCCAACCGTCCTCACCCCAGGTATCGAGGATCTGCTTGGTGGCGTGGACCAGCAACGGCACCGTCGCGTACTCCCACTTGTGCATGGCCGGATCGCTCCTTGATCGGGAAATGCGCGTGATCGGATACGTGCGCGCAAGCCTACGGGCCGCCGACTCTCCGCTGACCGCCCCCATGCCATGGCGGCTTCACGGGCCGTCGTCGGACCCGCCGTTGGCGACCGATCGGCGGGCAGCGTCCGTGTGCATGCCGGCTACGCTTGAGTACGGTCATCGGTCGCGGCAAGATCCCTCGATCGTGTACTCAGCCAAGGGGAGGATATGAGTCAACCGCCCGGATATCCGCCTACGTCCGGCGGCCCGCAGGACGATTCTGCGTGGCGCTCACCGTCGATGCCGGCGGGTGGATCACCGCCCGACGACAACTCGCCCGGCGGCGAGCCGCCCGGGCATGTCCCGCCCGCCCAGCCGGGCCAGCACCCGGACGCCGACCCGGGCCCGCTCGGCCCCTTTCCGGGCCAGCCGGGCCAGCCGGGCCAGCCGGGCTCCGTCCCGGGTGGGTATCCGGGCTCCGTCCCGGGTGGGTATCCGGGCTCCGTCCCGGGTGGGTATCCGGGCCCCGTCCCGGGTGGGTATCCGGGCCCCGTCCCGGGTGGGTATCCAGGCCCCGTCCCGGGTGGGTATCCAGGCCCCGTCCCGGGTGGGTATCCGGGCCTCGTCCCAGGTCGGTATGCCGGTTCCGCGTCGCAGCCCGCGCCGCCCCGGCGCCGGGCATTAATGATCACTTGCATCG
>JAVHWE010000238.1:0-4228 GCA_032160285.1 Micromonosporaceae bacterium
AAGGCCGTCGCCCGGTCCCACCCGGGCGGCATCGTCGACCTGTCGATCGGTACCCCGGTCGATCCGGTGCCGCCGGTGGTCCGGGCGGCGCTCGCGGCCGGATCCGACACACCCGGGTACCCGCCGACCGCCGGCAGTCCGGCCCTGCGCGCCGCGCTGACCTCCTGGGTGTCGTCGGCGTGCGGCGCGGCCGACGGCTTCGAGGTGCTGCCCACGATCGGCTCCAAGGAGCTGATCGGCTGGCTACCCACCCTGCTCGGCCTCGGCCCCGGCGACCTCGTGGTCATCCCGTCGCTGTGCTACCCGACGTACGAGGTCGGTGCGTTGCTCGCCGGCGCTACGGTGGTCCGCGCCGACTCGCCGGTGGACCTCGGTTCGACGGCCGGTCCGGTACGGCTGGTGTGGGTGAACTCGCCGTCGAACCCGACCGGACAGGTCACGTCCGCCGCCGACCTGCGCACCATGATCGACTGGGCCCGGGCCCGGGGCGCCGTACTGGCCAGTGACGAGTGCTACCTCACGCTGCCATTCGAGTCCACCCCGACATCGGCCCTGGCCGCCTGCGGCGACACCTGCGCGTCGGTACTCGCCGTGCACTCGCTGTCCAAGCGCTCCAACATGGCCGGCTACCGCGCCGGCTTCGTCGCCGGCGACCCGGCGTTGATCGCATCGTTGCTGGAAGTACGCAAGCACGCCGGCATGATCGTGCCGGCACCGGTCCAGGCGGCGATGATCGCCGCCCTCGGTGATGATGCCCACGTCGTGGAGCAGCAGACCCGGTACCGCCGCCGCCGCGCGGTCCTGCGCGACGCGCTGGAGCACGCCGGGCTGCGCATCTCCCACTCCGGTGCGGGCCTGTACCTGTGGGCGACGCGCGGCGAAAGCTGCTGGGACACCGTCGACTGGCTGGCGCAAAAGGGCATCCTCGTCGCCCCGGGCGCCTTCTACGGCCCGACCGGCGAGCACCACGTCCGCGTCGCGTTGACCGCCACCGACGCACACATCGAAGCCGCCGCCGCCCGCCTCCATTGATCCGGCAATCCGGCCCGCGGAGGGGAGCCGGAGCCGGGGTGGCGGGTTCGGCGGTCAGTCGTTGGCGTGCAGGGCGGTGTTCAGTGTGACGCCGTGGCCGGTACGTTGGCGTACCTCGAGTGCGCCGGTCAGCGAGTTGCGCCAGAAGAGCAGGCCCGGCTGGCCGGACAGGTCCCGCGCCTTGACCACGTCACCCGAGGGCAGCCGTACCTTCGAACCGGTTGTGATGTACGTACCGGCCTCGACCACGCAGTCGTCGCCAAGCGAGATGCCGACCCCGCCGTTGGCCCCGATCAGGCAGCGTTCACCGACGCTGATGATCTCGTGGCCGCCGCCGGAGAGGGTACCCATGATCGAGGCGCCGCCACCGACGTCGGTGCCGTCGCCGACGACGACCCCGGCCGAGATGCGCCCCTCCACCATGGCGGTCCCGAGGGTACCGGCGTTGAAGTTGACGAATCCCTCGTGCATGACCGTGGTGCCGGCGGCGAGGTGGGCGCCGAGGCGTACCCGGTCCGCGTCGGCGATCCGGACGCCGGCCGGGGTGACGTAGTCGACCATCCGGGGAAACTTGTCCACGCCGTGGACGGTCAGCCGCTCGCCCCGGCTGCGTAGCTGCCAGCGCAGCTCGTCGACGCGGTCGGGCGGGCACGGGCCGGCCGACGTCCACGCCACGTTCGACAACAGTGCGAACAGGCCGTCGAGGTTGGCCTGGTGCGGCCGGATCAGGCGGTGCGACAACAGGTGCAGCCGAAGGTACGCGTCATAGGTGTCCGTCGGCGGTTCGGCGAGTGACGCGATCATCGTCAGTACGGCCGCGGTGCGGATGCCCGGTAGCGCGCCCGTTTCGGCGGCGCCCGTGTCGAACAGGTCCGTCACCGGTAGCGGCACCCCGGCCGGCGCTGTCACGTCGGGCGTACCGAAGCCCAGTTTGCCGGTCGGATACCAGGTGTCGAGCACCAGACCCTGGTCGGTGACGGTGGCGAGGCCGAGGCCCCACGCCGGCGAGTCGCTGCTCATGGTTGGCCACCGTATCGTCGCGGCGCGGTAGGCGGACGTTAGGGTCACAGTCGTGCTGACCACTGAGCTACTGGCCGATCCGGCCGCATTGACCCGGGCCCTGGTGGACATCGAGTCGGTCTCCGGCGGTGAGGACGAACTCGCCGGGCAGGTGCACGCGGCGCTGGCCGCAGTGGCGCACCTGACGACCGAGCGGGACGCCAACGTGGTCATCGCCCGGGCCGCCGGGGGCGGGTCGCAGCGGGTGATCCTGGCCGGGCATCTGGACACGGTTCCGCTCGCCGGTAACCTGCCGGCACGGGTCGCCGACGGCGTGATCCACGGCTGCGGTACGTCCGACATGAAGTCCGGGGTGGCGCTGGCGTTGCATCTGGCCACGACGGTGACCCGACCCCGGTACGACGTGACGTACGTGTTCTACGACTGCGAGGAGATCGAGTCCGAACGCAACGGCCTCAACCGGTTGTCGAAGTCGCGTCCGGAGTTGCTGGCGGCCGACTTCGCGATGCTGTTGGAGCCCACCTATGGGCTGGTGGAGGCGGGCTGCCAGGGCACCCTGCGGGCGCGGGTGACGGCCACCGGCCGGCGGGCACACTCGGCCCGGTCGTGGATGGGGGTCAACGCGATCCACGCCGCCGGTGAGATCCTGCGGGTGCTTGAGCGGTACGGGCCCCGCACGGTGACCATCGACGGCTGCGAGTACCGGGAGGGGCTCAACGCGGTCCGGATCGGTGGTGGCGTCGCCGGCAACGTGATCCCGGACGAATGCCACGTCGACGTCAACTACCGGTTCGCGCCGGACCGGACCGAGGACGTGGCCGCGACACACGTACGCGACCTGTTCGCCGGTTTCGGGGTCGAGATCCTCGACTCGGCGCCGGCCGCCTGGCCGGGTCTGACGGCGGCGCCGGCCCGGGAGTTCCTCGACGTGGTGGGGCAGCCGGCGCGGGCCAAGCTCGGCTGGACCGACGTGGCCCGGTTCGCCACCCTGGGCGTACCGGCGTTGAATTACGGCCCCGGCGACCCGAACCTGGCGCACGCCCCCGACGAGCGGGTCGAGATCGACAAGATCCGGGCCGGCGCGGACGTCCTGCGCCGCTGGCTCGTCGCCTGACGACAGCGGGGCGGCCGAGCGCCGACGCGCCTCGCGGGGCGACGTGGTCACCGCGACGGTGTTCGTTACGGTGTGCCCATGGTCGACGGCATCAAGGATCCGAGCGGTCCGGCCCCGGAGCGTCACCGGGGACCGGTGACGCTGCGCCGGGACGCGGTCCAGTCCGGTACCGCTGACCAGCGGCTGCTCGATTCGCGACGGCGGGCCGACTGGCGTAACCGGGACGCGTGGCGGGCGCTGCGCATTCTCAGCGAGTTCGTCGAGGGTTTCGAGACTCTCGCCGATCTCCCGCTGGCCGTCAGCGTGTTCGGCTCGGCCCGCAGCAAACCCGACAGTACCGAGTGGGCGCTGGCCGAGCGGGTCGGCGCGGCACTGGCCCGGGCCGGGTACGCGGTGATCACCGGCGGCGGCCCCGGCGTCATGGAGGCGGCCAACAAGGGCTGCGCCGAGGCCGGCGGCCTCTCGGTCGGGCTGGGTATCGAGTTGCCGTTCGAGCAGGGTCTCAACGAGTGGGTCGACGTCGGCATCGACTTCCGGTACTTCTTCGCCCGCAAGACCATGTTCGTCAAGTACGCGCAGGCCTTTGTCGTGTTGCCGGGCGGCTTCGGCACCATGGATGAGCTGTTCGAGTCCCTCACGCTGGTACAGACGAAGAAGGTCACCCGGTTCCCGGTCGTGCTGATGGGCACCGCGTACTGGCAGGGCCTGCTCGCCTGGATGCGCGACACGATGGCGGCCGAGGGGAAGATCGGCCCGGAAGACCTGAACCTGGTCTGCCTCACCGACGACGTCGACGAAGCCGTCACCCACATCGTCAACGCCGACACCACCATCGCCGCGGAGCGGGAGGCGTCGGCCCGCGCCACCGCCGACCACCGTGCCGCCCGTCGGGCAACCGCCATGGACTCCGCGGACCCGCCGGATAGGACTGCGGACCCGCCGGATCGGACTGCGGACCCGTCGGATCGGGTTTCTGACAGACCCGCCTGATCTCATTGCGCCGATGAACACCGCCACCGCCGCGCCCGGCCCCGCCCGCCGCGACTATCGACTCGTGCGCCG
>JAVHWE010000243.1:0-7820 GCA_032160285.1 Micromonosporaceae bacterium
GCGTCCGCCGGCGGGGCCACGGCTGGCGCGGCGTCCGCCGGCGGGGCCGCGGCTGGCGCGGCGTCGGCTGGCGCAACGTCGGAAGTGGCTGCTGGTGCGGCGGCCGAAGTGGCGGCTGGCTCTGTCGGCGCGTCGGCCTTCGGCTCCGCCGCCTTCTTCGCCGCGGTCTTCCTGGCCGGCCTGGCCTCGTTGGCCGGCTTGGTCTCGGTCACGGCGACACCCGCCGCGGCCTGCGACTCGGCCTCGTATACCGCGCGCCGATCGGCCCGGGGGGCGGCGACCTTCAACGGCTCGGGGGCGGGTAGGCCCTTGAACTTCTGCCAGTCACCGGTCTTGGACAGAATGGCCCGCACGGGATCGCTCGGCTGGGCGCCGACCTTCAGCCAGTGCTGGGCACGGTCGGAGTTGACCTCGATCAACGAGGGCTCCTCCTTCGGGTGGTAGATCCCGATAAATTCGATCACCCGACCGTCGCGCTTGGTACGCGCGTCGGCGACGACGATGCGGTACTGCGGGTTGCGGATCTTACCCATCCGCAGGAGCCGGATACGTGCGGCCACTGTTTGCTCGCTCCTGGATTCGTGGAAGCCGAGCGTGCCGGGCCACACCGTGGGGTTAGCAGGACCGGGTTGCTCTGATGGACTGGTGACGTGGCCGGGTTAGAGGGCGCCGACCACACACCGGATACCAATGGGCCATTGTGCCAGATGCGCCACGCGCCCGCCACGCGCCCCCCGACCCGCCTTGCGGCGCACCCCCGACAGGCCCCGCGGCGCACCCCCGACACGGCGACGGACACGCTGCTCGCCCGGTCCGTCGGGCAGCGGCGCCCCGACCGCGGCGGCGGCCAGGCCCGCCGCGGAACCGGACACCGACGACAGAAGGAATGCCGCGGTCTGTGCGGTCACCGCCGGTGGCGTCAGTAGACGCCGCCACCTCGGTGATCCCCGCTCGCCCATGCGCTGTCACGCACAGTAGACGGGGCGGGCAACACCGCGCCGACATGGCGCGGGAATTCCGACCGGCACGCTAAAAGGACGGTACAAAGGGCCAGGGAGTGAACGGTCAGGACGCTCCGATGTCCGGGACGACCACGTTGAGACGCGCCCGCGGCCGGTCCCAGCCGCTCGGCAGCTCCGGCGGGACCAGCCAGGCCGGATCCGGCACGAAATCGCACCACGTACCGTCGAAAGGGAACCCGCCGCGCTCGATCAGCGGGATCAGGCTCGCCCCCTCGGCGCGGACCGAGTCCGGGTCGGGAACCCAGTAATGCTCGGGGTACCGTAGCCGCTCTGCCAGCTCGTGCTCGTCCTTCCACATCCAGGACCGGTCGGGCTCGACCCACATGTCGAGATCCTGGTCCACAATGTCCACGCCGGCGAGGTCACCGTCCGACCACCGCACCGCGGACTCTTCGAGGTTGACGTACCAGCCGGTGAAGCGACCGTCGTCGGACCAGAACCACCACACCGAATGGGCCGCGTCGGCCGGGATCAGCTTCAGTACGCCGGGCCCTTCCCAGGTACCGGCGACCAGGCGGCGATCCCGCTTGATCCACTCGGCGAACGGCATGGACCGGATCGTCCGGCCGTCGTCCGCGCGCAGGCTGAGGACCGGGCTGCCAGGCGTGATCCACAGCAGCAGGCCACGCTCGTCATCGCTGACCACCCGCATGGTGCGCAGCCACGCGAGCCGGTCGCGCTGGAAATGCCGGTGCAGAATGACCCGACCACGTGTGAAGGGTGCCAGGCCGCCCGGTGCAAGACCCATCAGTACGCGCGCGCCAGGTAGGCGACCAGGTCCGGCTCGTCCTCGGAGTCGGGTACCGAACCGTCCGCGCGCACCAGGCACCGGACGGTTACGCCGACCGCGTTGGCCTTGTCCTCGCCCTCGACCCCGACCGCCGACCAGGGCAACCGGGCCCAACCGGTGGCCGCCGCCTCGATCGCGGCGGCGACGCTGTCCACCTCGGCGGTGCGCGACTCGCGCCGCGACAGCGCCTCGTTGTACAAAGCCTGCTGGTCGGCCTCGAGCGCGGTGGTCACCGCGGACACCACGTCGCCGATCGCGGTCGGCGTCTTGCTGCCGTCGAACCGTCGGGCCACGACGACGTTGCCAACGGCCAGGTCTCGCGGGCCGACCTCGACGCGGACCGGGTACCCCTTGAGCTCGGCGTCCACCGCCCGGCGGCCGAACGCGGTGTCGACCCGGTCGTCGAAGCCGACCCGTACCCCGGCGTCGCGCAGCGCGTCGCGCAGTTTGGCCGCCTCGGCGGTTACCCCGGGGCCGTCCTTGACGATCATCACGTACGCCTGGATCGGCGCGATCCGCGGCGGTACCCGCAGCCCGTTGTCGTCGCCGTGGCACATGATCAGGCCGCCCAGCATCCGGGTGGATGTGCCCCAGGACGTGGTCCAGGCGTGTTCGGAGCGACCCTCGGCCGACGCGTACACGATGTCGAAAGCCTTCGCGAAGTTCTGCCCCAGTTCATGGCTGGTACCCATCTGGAGCGCCTTGCCGTCGCCCATCATGGCTTCGAGCGTGTACGTGCCGGTGGCGCCGGCGAAACGCTCCCGCGCGGTCTTGCGCCCGACCAGCATCGGCATCGCCAGCACGCTGACCATGAAATCCTCATACACCTCGTGCAGGATGCGCCGGGCGTAGGCTCGCGCGTCGGCCGACGTGGCGTGCGCGGTGTGCCCCTCCTGCCACAGGAACTCGCTGGTCCGCAGGAAGATCCGGGGCCGCAGTTCCCAGCGGACCACGTTGGCCCACTGGTTGAGCAGCAACGGCAGGTCACGGTAGCTGCCGATCCACTTCGCCCTGAACTCGCCGATCACCGTCTCCGACGTCGGCCGGACCACGATGGGCTCGGCGAGCTGCTTGCCGCCGCCGTGGGTGACGACCGCGAGCTCGGGGGAGAACCCCTCGACGTGTTCGGCCTCGCGGCGCAGGTAACTCTCCGGGATGAAAAGCGGGAAGTACGCGTTCTGCGCCCCGGCCGCCTTGATCCGGATGTCCATGTCTGCCTGCATGCGCTCCCAGATGGCGTACCCGGTGGGTCTGATGACCATGGTGCCGCGGACCGGACCGTTGTCGGCCAGCTCGGCCTTCGCGATCACGTCCTGGTACCAGCGCGGAAAGTCGTCGCCACGGGGTGTGAGCACTCCAGCCATGACCGTACATCCTAGGCGCATGGCCGGACGACCCCGTGGCCGGCCGCTGCCTCCCGCGTCCGAAGGGTTGTTTCGGTTTGCGAAGGTCCCCTTCCGTGCGTGCCCTGCCGTGCGTGCCGTTCCGTACGGAGGTGCCTTTCGACCGACCGTCCGGTCCGCCTACCGCTGACCGATGATCCGCCCGCGCAGTACGATCACCCGCGGCGCGAGCAGGACCCGGAGGTCGCGGCGCGGATCCTCGTCATACACCACCAGGTCGGCGAGGCCACCCTCGACCAGACCCGGGAAGCCGAGCCAGTCCCGTGCTCCCCAGGAACCGGCCCGCAACGTGTCGAGTGTGGACAGACCCGCCCTCTCGTGCAACCGCAGCATCTCCCGCGCCGCCAGGCCGTGGTTGATTCCGCCACCCGCATCGGTACCGACATAGATCGGCACCCCGGCCTCGTGCGCGGCGGCCACCACCGCCGGAAACCGCTCCCCCAGGACCCGCATGTGCCGGGCGTACGCCGGGAACTTCGCCTCCGCCCGCGCCGCGATGTCACCGAACGTCTCGATGTTGAGCATCGTCGGCACCAGCGCCGTGCCCCGGCTCGCCATCTCCACCAGGTCGTCGCCGGACAGCCCGGTACCATGCTCGACGGAATCAACACCGGCCCGGACCAGCGCGGCGACCGATTCCTCGGCGAAGGTGTGCGTGGCCACCCGCGCGCCCGCGGCGTGTGCCGCCTTGACCGCAGCGGCCATGTCAGCCGGGTCCCAGGCCGGCGCGAGGTCGCCGCTGCCACGTTCGAGCCAGTCGCCGACCAGCTTGACCCAGCCGTTGCCGGCCGCCGCCTGCCGGGTCGCCTCGGCCGGCAGGTCCGCCGCGACCACCTCCACGCCGATGTCGCGCAGGTACCGTCGCGGCGGCGCGAGATGCCGGCCGGCCCGCGCGAGTCGCGGCACGTCCGGGTCGTCGTCCAACTCCGGGTACGGGTACGGGGAGCCCGCGTCGCGGATCGCCAGAACGCCGGCACCGACGTCGATACCCGCCTGTGCCCGCGCGTCGTCCAGGCTGCCGATCGGCGCACCGCCCGGTGCGATGCCGAGGTGGCAGTGCGCATCGACCAGTCCCGGCAGGATGTATCCCCGATCGGTGACCGTTTCCGCGTCGGCGACCGGTTGCCGGGTCACCCGGTCGCCGACCAGCCACAGGTCCCGTACCTCATCGTCGGGCAGGACCACACCGCGCAGATGCAACGCCATACCGTGAAAGCTACCGCCCGTACCGTGGCGCCACCGCGGCGACCACCGGTCGGTAGCCCCGGTGACGGTCGTGAAGACGCCGCCTCCACGTCGCTTACGGCTGTCCACAGAGGATCTGCGGGGCGGCGACATTATTGCCGGGCCGCGCTGCCCGGATACCGCGCACCGGGCTGGCATGACGAAGGCCGGCGCATGCCGGCGGTGATCTCGCGAGCACGCCGTTCGCCGATGAAATCCCGCCCGAACATCGACAGCAGCACGGCCAGCGAAAGTCCGACGACGAACGGCGTCACCACGAACGCCAGGCAGCCAACGGGCATAGCCATGCTGGGGACCGCACCGCGATCATCCAACGGCGCCCTCGCCACCTTGCGGCGTCCGAGAAGGAAGCCGGGCACGGCGGTCAGGCTGTACGCGACGGCCGCGATGATGCCCGCCGTTCCGTGCCCGACGCCCCCGGCGATACCCAGGGCGAAACCCGCCGCGATCGCACCCACGAACAGGGTCATGAAGAACATCAGCGCTGCGGCACCGATCCGACGCCGCCAGTACGCACCCCGGCGCTCCTGCCACGTGGCGCCCAGAAACGGCACCGGGACCACCCCGTCATGTATCCACGCTTCCGCCTGCAGAAGCATCAGGTCGCGGTCCTTGCCGGTCACCCGGTTGTTGGCATTCTTGCTCACAGACTTGCTCCCCGATCGGCCCGTCAGAACAAGTCCTTCACCCCGTGCCACAGGTTCGCGGCCGCGTCAACCGGGTGCTCCGCGTCGTGCTTGACCTTCCTCGCCATGCCATAGACGTCGTTGTCCCAGGTTGCCCGCGCGGTATCCCATCCACCCTCAGCGGTCCCGAGCACGACGCCGTCCGCGTGGATGTGTTCGGTCCAGTGCCCTTCGTGGCTGGCCTCGTAAGTCCACGAGCCAACGCCGTAGCTCACCACCGGCGCGATGAACGGGCCTGCCAAGGGTATGCAGTCCGTGGCGAGCCCGGCGCTGATCGCCGCGGCGTTCGAACCACCGTCGGCGACGATGGCGTGCGTCCACGACCAGCCCTTCTCGTGGTCTTCCTTGGCCTGCGCCCAGGTGGCGACGCTGCCGAGAACCACGTCGACGACGGGTAGGCCGTCGAGCAGCCGCGACAACGTGGCGCCGTCGCGCAGCGCGGCTGTTGCGTCGGCGACCTCACCGACGGACGTACTCAGTAGCCGGCCGCCCTTGAAATGGTCGGCAAACCGTTCGGCCACCTCGGCGTCGGTGCGCAGCATCTGCCGGGTCGCTCGCATCTTGCTGAGCTGGTCGGTGAGCTGAGCTTTCGCCTTGGAGCCGGCCTCGCTGTGCTTGCGTGTGTACCGGGTCGCCTTGTACTTGCCGTTGAACGCGTCGAGTGCGCCCCGTGCCCGCTCGGACAGCTTGTTCGGCAGCGTGTAGTAGCCCCGCAGGACGGCGCCCAGCAACGCGACGTCGGCGACCTTGAGCAGGGACGGCGATTCACCGGTCATTGCCGTGGCGATGTCGTGCAGTTGCTCGATCGCGGTGTCGCGGGCGTCCTTCGCGGCCTGGAATGCGGCGTTCGCGTCGATGGAGAACTGTGCGGCCGCCGTCGCGGCCGGTCCGACGTACGGGCCATCGATCGGCTGACCATCGGAGCTGAACGGCATCCCGGCGGCCGCGGCGGCGGTCACCGCGTGATCAAGTTGGCGCTGCGCGAAACTCAACGCGTTGGCGAGGTCGGCGAGGCACCGGCCGACAATCGTCGTGCAGTCGGACAGCTCAACGACGGCTGCCGCGTCCTGCTCCCATGCGCCGGTGAACTCCTCGGCCGCGGAGCCGGTCCATCCGGCGTCGGTCACCAGCTGGCCGACCCGTTTGCTGAGGTACTCCCCGGTGTCGCTGACCTCGCCCGCGACGCTTGTCAGCGATTGGGCCACCGCCCGCAGACCCTCGACGTCACCGCCGATCCGCATCACGACCCCTTCCCCGGGCAACCACGCTGCGCCGGCACGCTATGCCTCGGTGATCAGCTTGTTGTAGAGCGCCACCACATCGGAGTCGTCCGCTTGGTAGCCGTCGTGGCAGTTCTTGAGCTTCTCGGAGTGCATTCCCATCGCAGCGGAAACGGCCGCGTTGCCCGCACCGAGAAGGTCGAGAACCGCCGCGATTCCAGCGTTCAGGACCTCGTCCCCGCCGTCGACGGCATCGGGGGACATCCGCGTACGGAGCTTCGCGAAGTCGACGGACTCCTTCGCGAACGCCTGCGCCACGGACGCCAAATCGCCGAGCACGACCGTGTATCCCGCACCCATCACGCCTCCTCAGCCGCCCACGCGGGGCTGTCCGCGGACCACTCCCGCACATCGTCGTCGTACCGCGGGTCAACCTGAACCCGATACACCCCTTGTGCGCGCAGCCAAGCGACATAGAGGTACATCCGAGTACTGATCCACGGCTGGCAGTCACCGAGGGTGCCGACCAGCGACTCCAGGCTGCTGAATGCCAGGCCGACCCGCTCATCGGTATCGCGCAGACGCCGCAGTTCCACCACCGGCCCTGGCCCGTCCACGCCTCGCTGTGGACGGGCCGGCACATACACCAGGTCACCGTCGGCCGGCAGATCCATGATTCTCCCCAGTCCAAGTCGTCCAGCGTCAGACTATCAACGGTCGTCGACCGCTGCTCGCCACGCATTCCGCGTACCGAGGCGTTTCCGTCGTCGAGGGCCGTGCCAGGGTGGCGTGAATGATGCCACCGTCATCTCGCCTCACGGGTTGGGCTCGCGGGTGCTGGCGCCGCGAACGGGTCCCAAGTGGACCACGGTGACCGGTTGCCCTGCGGCGTGTCAGGCGCGAAGCCGCCGGACGAGCACGATAGCGGTGCCGGCGAGGATCAGTAAGCCGACACCGATGAGGAGTATCGGCGTCGGGTTCGTTCCAGAGTCCTGCGGGGACCGGGCCGTCGGGACACTCGTGTCTGGCGCGCCTGTCGCAGCGGGGGACGCACTCGGCGTCAACGGCGGTACGTCGGCGGTCAGTGCCGCCACCGGGTTGACGATGCCGTAGCCGTACTCGTCGTCACGACCCGGCGGCCCCTTGTCTGTCGCGGTGGCGGTGAGCCGATGGACAACCTCAACGGCGGACAGCTCCGGATACTTGGCCCTAACCAAGGCCGCCACCCCAGCAATGATCGCCGTGGCTGCACTGGTCCCCACCCCTTGGGAGTACTTGCCGTTGGGCGCGGGGGAGATCATGTCCACTGCTGGCGCTGCAAGAGCGACCTGTGGGCCTGCAACGGAGACATCGGCATGGTTTCCGTGGCGATCAACCCCGGCAGCGGCGATCACCCCCGAGTAGGCTGCAGGGTATTCGACAGCAGTCGAATTCGGTTTGTTACCAGCAGCGGC
>JAVHWE010000246.1:0-3046 GCA_032160285.1 Micromonosporaceae bacterium
ACCGACGCCACATCCTTTCGACCGATGGCACGACCGGGCGTCCGACCGCCGCGTACACCGGGTGTGCGAACTGACCGGACAACCGGGTCAGCATGGCGGGCGGTGGACCGGGGTCGGGATCGACCGACTAGCGACGAGCCGTGCGGCGTCAGAAACGTCAGAAGCCGCATTACCGTCGCCGGTGAATCTTACGCCGGTCTTTATTGGTAAATCATCATTTACCGCCACGGCAATCTGGGAGCGGTGGGGACGCCGTCCCGTTGCGGCGGTGACCTGCCCCGGCCGCGACCAAACTGGCAGTCGGCGATGCTCGGCATCGGCGCGCCCGGCGATGTTCACGTAGACCGGGGGTCCGCGGCCGATGCGCCAACGCGGACCCCGTGGCGTCGTCATCGCAGGAACCGGTGCGCCGTTTCGATCATGATCATCGCGGTGCGGCCGATAGGGGTGGCACGTCCGAGCGTGAGCCAGCATCGCGGCGCTCTCTCGTGGTGGCGGCCCTCGCCCTGGTACTGACCACCGCCGCGCTGGTGCCGGTGGCAGCCACCAGCTGGCGGTGCCTGCGCTCCGGTGCCGACCTCGGCGTGCTCAGCCTCGACCTCGACTTCTTCAAGCAGATCAACGCCCGGTACGGGCATGAAACCGGTGACGCGGTCGTGACCCCGCAATCCGCGCGCTGATCACCGGCATGACCGTACCGGGCGTGGAAAATCCGACAACGGCCAGCCTGGGCGCCACCGCGATGCGCCTCCGACGACCGCACCACCGTCACCCTGCTGCGTCGCGTCGACACCGCGCTCTACCAAGCCAAACAGGCCGGCCGGGACCGCGTGGTCGTGGCACCCGCCGCCACGGGTGTGCCCGCCCGCGCCAACGCGTAGGCACGAGAACCGCGGGCATCGGCCGTCAGGGTTGGATCAGCGTGCCGGCCGGCACGAACGTGTAACCCAGCGCCTGCACGCCTTCGACCAGTGTGGGCAGATACCGCAGGCCGAGGAACGGGTGGTAGAAGAAGCTCGCCACGCCGTCGCGGACCACGAGCTGGCGCTTGGCCGACGCGAGGATCTCCGCCGGCAGTCGCGACTCGTGCTGGTTGTACCCCTGGGTTTCCACATTGCCGAGCGTCTCCGGAATCACCGGCGCGCCGTAGACGTCGCGTACCGGGTACGGGAAGAACTGGCTGGCCGAGCGGGTGTTGTCGACGGTGGCGCCGCTGAGCACGCCGGAGTAGTAGATGGCCCGCTCGTACCGGGCCGTGATTCCCGGATCTGCCGAGATCGCCCGATAGTCCACCGCGCTCGCCGTGTAGTGCGGAAACTCGAAGATGCCCGGTGCCGGCAGACCCGCCGCGGCCCACTCCGTGCGGGCCGCGGTCAACCGCGACACCGCCCAGGCGGCGCAATCCCCGGGTACCGGCCCGTCCAGCACCACCTGGTTGTTCGCGTCGACGTGGGCGCGCCAGAACTCGTAGTCTTCGGCGCTGACCCCGTACGGGTTGGGGCTGGTGTAGCCGTGGGTGTCGCCGTGCATCAGCAGGGTCCCGCCGTGCGCGACCATGTACGTCAGCGCATCCACGACCGCCGGTGTCTTACTCAGCATCCGGTGCACGGGCACCCCGCCGGTGTACCGGCCGGCCGCGTCGTTGTACTCCACGAACGTCGCCACCGAGAACGGCACCTGCCGCGCGAAGAGGTAGTCGGCGATCTCCCGCAACTGCCTGGGATCGGATTGCGGTCCGACGTCCTCGATGCGTACCAACGCCCGGTGCCGGATCGCGGTGCCCGGCGCGAGCAGGTCGAACAGCAGGTCGGTGAAGGCCAGGTACCGGTCGTCCGGGCCGAGGTAAGACAGCGGCACCTCTCCCACGTAGGTCAGCGCGCCCGAACTCACCGCCCAGGGCTCGGTGCTGCCGTCGGCGCGTACCATCTCGCCGATGGCCGTGGCCCGGGCCGGCTTGGTTACGGTCAGTCGGGTGACGCCACCACTGGCCGGATCGCGGGTGAGTGAGGTCCCCCGGTAGCGCACCTCGCTCACCGGTGTGGTGTCGTCGGACCGCGCGGTGAAACCCAGCTTGCCGACGAGCTCGGGGTGGCGGCTGGTCAACAGCGACAGGTTCGCGCCCAGCCACAGCACCGGGGAGCGCGCGGCGGCCACGTCGTCGAGGAACGCGTTCGGCACCGGCTCGGCGAACGTCGACCCGATGTAGATCGTCGCGCGGTACCGCTGCGCGTCGTCGGCGGCGTAGCCGGTCACCGGCCGGGCGTCCCACTTCCCGAAGTGCGAGGCCAGGTTCGCCACCTGAGTCGCGTACAGCTCACCGAGCGCCCCGTACTGGCCGGTCGTGTCGTACAGAATCAGGGTGCCGGCCCGGTGGACGCCGGCGCCGGTCGGCGTGGTGTCAGACATCGCCGAACGCCACCACACGGCACCCCCGCCGAACGCCACGACGGCGACCGCCAGCGCCACGTTCAAGGGACGGGCCCAGAACGCGCGCGTGTGCCGGCCGGTCGGCATGGCTGGCACCTCCGCGGTCGCGCGTACGGCCTGCCCAGCGTAGGCCTATCTGACAGCGCCCCGGTTGCGAACCGGGTGCATCCGCCAAAGAATCGGCGGTCGCCTCAGCCGTCGAACCGCTGGGTAGGAAGCAACCTTGCCAAGATCGCGGCGTCGGTTGGCAGCGGATACGCTCCCGACATGCGCATCTGGGGCGTCGAGTTCGGCGAGGTGCGCCAGACCGACGGATTCACGTGCGGACCGACGTCGGTGATGATCGCCGGCGCGCTGCTCGACCCGGCGTACGCGGCCGCGCTCGACACCACCGCGACCGGACTCGCGCTGGAGCAGCACCGCATCCACCGGGCCACCAACATGATCTGGCCGCGCCGACTCGGTACGACGCCGTGGGGGGTGGCGGCGGCCATCTCCCGGCACACTGCGGCGTTCGGCGTCCGGTACGGCTGGCGGTTCTGCGGCGGACGCGGTGACGACCTGCGTGACGTTGTCGCCGCCGTCGACAGCGGGTGGCCGGTGGCACTGCTGATCGGCC
>JAVHWE010000247.1:0-22962 GCA_032160285.1 Micromonosporaceae bacterium
CTGAAGCGCCGGGTCATACTCAACGGGGTACGTGATCGCATAAGATCATCAAGCGCCCCGACGCCTCAGCCCCCATACGTGACGCCGATCTGGGCCCGTACGGCGTCCAGGGTAGCCAGCACCGCGAGCGTGTCGGCCAGCGGCACCAGCGGGCTTTCCGGCAGGC
The DNA here is from genome assembly GCA_032160285.1 of Micromonosporaceae bacterium. Lineage (GTDB taxonomy): Bacteria > Actinomycetota > Actinomycetes > Mycobacteriales > Micromonosporaceae > Planosporangium. The sequence goes on from JAVHWE010000247.1 coordinate 167, forward strand.
CGGCGCGCAGGCAGCGGTGTACCTCGGCGGCCTCGAAGTGGTACCCGAAGCCGTCGAACGGGCACTCGAACAGCTGCGGGGCGGCCCCGTCACGGACCAGCGTGTACCGGGCCGGGCGGTAGAAGGCTGGCGGCAGCTCGATGCGGCCGCGGGTACCGGTCACCGTCGCCGTGTTCGGCGTCTCGCCGACCAGCGAACAGGTCAGCGACGCCACGGCGCCGGAGGCGTACCCGAAGGTCAGGCCGGTGTTCTCGTCGACGCCCTCGGGCGTGAGACCGGCCCAGGCCCGGATGTCGGCCGGGACGCCCAGCATGAGGTGCGCGAAGGCGACCGGGTACACCCCCAGGTCGAGCAGGGCGCCGCCGCCCAGACCCGGCGCGCGCAGCCGGTGGGTCGCATCGAGCGGGGCGGACAGGCCGAAGTCGGCGTGCACCGACGTCACGTCCCCGATCGCACCCTGGTCGACCAGGGCACGGATGGCCCGGATGGCCGGGAAGCAGCGCATCCACATCGCCTCCATGAGGAACACCCCGGCGGTACGGGCCATCCGTACCAGCTCCTCGGCCTGGGCATGGTCGAGGGTGAGGGGCTTCTCGCAGAGCACCGCCCGCCCCGCGCGCAGACAGGTCAGGGCCGCCCGGTGATGGGCCGAGTGCGGCGTCGCCACGTAGATCACATCAACGTCCGCGTCGTCGGCGAGCGCCTGCCAGCTTCCGTACGCACGGGGAATGCCGTGCGTGGCCGCGAACCGGTCGGCGGCCTCCTGGCTGCGTGAACCGACCGCCGCGACCTCGGCGTCGGGCAGGGTCAGCAGGTCGGTGACGAATTTCGCGGCGATACCGCCGGTGGACAGAATTCCCCAGCGGATGCGCTCGGACATGCGCCCAGCCTAGGTCACCGCTCAGCCGAAGCGGCCCGTGATGTAGTCCTCGGTCCGCTTCACCGACGGGTTGGTGAAGATCTTCGCGGTGTCGTCGTACTCGATCAGCCGGCCCGGGTCACCGGTCCGGTCGATGGAGAAGAACCCGGTACGGTCGGAGACGCGGGCAGCCTGCTGCATGTTGTGCGTCACGATCACGATGGTGAACTGGTTCTTCAGCTCGGTGATCAGATCCTCGATGGCCAGCGTGGAGATCGGGTCGAGCGCCGAACACGGCTCGTCCATCAGGACCACCTGCGGCTCGACCGCGATGGTACGGGCGATACACAGGCGCTGCTGCTGGCCGCCGGACAGGCCGGCGCCGGGGCGCCCCAGCCGATCCTTCACCTCGTTCCACAGGTTGGCGCGGGTCAGTGCCTGCTCGGCGGCCTCGTCCAGGGTGGACCTGCGGCGTACCCCGTTGAGGCGCAGGCCGGCCACCACGTTCTCGTAGATCGACATGGTCGGGAACGGGTTGGGCCGCTGGAACACCATGCCGATCATCCGGCGGACGGCGGTGACGTCGATATCGCGGTCGTACACGTTCTGCCCGTCGACGAGCAGCTCACCCTGTACCTTCGCGCCCGGGATCACCTCGTGCATCCGGTTGATGGAGCGCAGGAACGTCGACTTGCCGCAGCCCGACGGTCCGATGAGGGCCGTGACGGACTTGGGCTCGACGGTCATGGTGATGTTGTCGATCGCCCGGAACGAACCGTAGTACGCCGAGACGTTCACGGCTTCGACACGCTTGGCCATGGGTGGCACTCCTATCGGGCCAGCTTGCTACGCCGGGCGAGAAGCTTCGCGGCGACGGTCAGGGTGAGGACGAGGACGACCAGGGTCAACGCACCCGCCCAGGCGCGGCCGGGCGCGTACTTCGACGCCACGCCCGCCTGTTGGTAGACGTACAGCGACAGCGACATCTGACCGCCGGAGAACGGGTCGAGGTTGATCGAATCGGTGCCGAACGCGACGAGCAGCACCGGTGCGGTCTCGCCGCACGCGCGCGCGACGGAGAGCATGATCCCGGTGACGATGCCCGGGGCGGCGGTCGGCAGCACGATCCGCATGATCGTCCGCCACTTCGGGATGCCCAGCGCGTACGCGCCCTCCCGCAACGGGCCGGGCACGAGCCGGAGCATCTCCTCGGTGGAGCGGACCACCGTCGGCAGCATGAGCACCGCCAGGGCCAGGGCGGCCGCGAAGCCCGAGTACTCCGGCCGACCGTTGTTGAGCATCGGCGAGATGATCAGTACCCAGAAGGCGAGCACGAACAGGCCGGCCACGATCGACGGGACACCGGTCATCACGTCGACGAAGAAGCGGATCAGCGTGGCGAGCGGCCCCCGACCGTACTCGACGAGGTAGACCGCGCCGAGCACGCCCAGCGGAACCGTGATCAGGGTGGCGATGCCGGCCTGTTCCAGGGTGCCCATGATCGCGTGGTAGGCGCCGCCGGCATCGTCGAACGCGCCGACGTTGTGCATGGAGACCGACAGAAAATACCCGTTGAGCCGCTCGGTTCCCTTGCTCAGCAGCGTCACGGTGATCGACAGCAGCGGGGCCAGGGCCAACCCGAACGCCGCGTACACCAGGGTGGTCGCGATCCGGTTGCGGGCCACCCTGCCCCCTTCGACCACCCGCGACAGCACCCCCAGGCCGAGCACGAACAGCAGCGAGGCGACGACCCCGGTGCGGACCGGCCCGCCCGCGCCCGGTACGGCGGTGACCAGGTAGGCCAGGAGCACCGCGGCGGCGCCGACGCCGACCGGTGTCCAGGCCGGCAGCCGCCGGGTCCGCAGCCCCGCGCCGCCGGGTGCCAGGGTGCGACTCATGCCGGCCTCCGGCAACACTGCGGCAGATTCGCGCTCCGCTTCGCTCCGCGACTCATGCCGCACTTCCCACGAATTCGCGGCGGCGGTAGATGATCAGGCGGGCGGTCATGTTGACGACCAGGGTGATCGCGAACAGCACCAGGCCGGAGGCGATCAACGCGCTGCGGCCGATCGGATTGGCCTCGCCGAAGCGCAGCGCGATGTTGGCCGCGATCGTGTTACCGCCGGTGCCGAGCAGGTCGAAGGAGACGTTGTAGACCGCGCCCAGGGTCAGCGCCAACGCGATCGTCTCGCCGAGGGCCCGACCGAGCCCGAGCATGACCGACGCGATGATGCCCGGTCGACCGTACGGGAGGACCGCGGTGCGGATCATCTCCCACCTGGTCGCGCCGAGCGCCAGCGCGGCCTCCTCGTTCTCCTCCGGGGTCTGCAGGAACACCTCCCGGGTGAGGGCGGTGACGATCGGCAGCACCATGATCGCCAGCACGATCGAGCCGAGCAGGATCGATCGGCCGTACGGGCCGGCGCCGCCGAACAGCGGAATCCAGCCGAGGTTCGCGTGCAGCCAGGCCGACAGGTCGGCGACCGGTCCGGCGAGGTAGTCACGCCCCCACAGGCCGAAGACCACACTCGGTACCGCCGCGAGCAGGTCGATGAAGAAGCCGAGGGTGGTGGCGATCCGGCGGTGCGTGTAGTGGGTCAGGCAGAGCGCGATGCCGACCGCGACCGGTACCGCCAGCAGCATCGCCAGCGCCGACGTGATCACGGTACCGAACGCGATCGCGGCGATGCCGAACCTCGGCGGGCTGGAGTCGGCGAACCACGACGGGAAGGTGAAGAAGTTCTCGCTGTTGGCGCGCAGTGCCGGAAGCGCCTTCACGATCAGGAAGATCGCGATCGCCACGATGATGACGAGAATGGTGGAGCCGGCGACGGTGGCGAGGCCGCGGAAGACGCGTTCCACGCCGAACCGTCGGCCCCGGGGCAGGCCACCACCCCCGCCGGTGGTCGGTGCGTCGGCGGGGGTGGTGGTGAGCGAGCGCTGGCTCACGATGTCGGTCCTGGTCCGGTCAGGCCAGGTTGCCGATGGCGGTGGATACCTTGGTCTGCAGCGTGGCGGGCAGGGGAGCGTAGCCGATCTGACTCAGCTTCGCCTGACCGTCCGTGCTGGTGATATAGGTGAGGAAGGAGGTGATCAGCGGGAGCTTGTCGGCCGGGTTGCCCTTGCCGCACACGATCTCGTAGGTCACCAGCACGATCGGGTAGGCGCCCGGCTCCTTGGTGGCATAGTCGATCTTCAGGGTGAGGTCCGAACCGGTACCGACGACCTGCGCGCCGGCCACCGCCTTGCCCGCCGATGTGTCGGTCAGCGCCGTGTATTCGCCGGCGCCATTGTAGATCTTCGCCGCCACCAGGCCGCTGGTCTGGACGAACGAGTACTCGATGTAGCCGATCGCGCCGGCGGTCTGCTTCACCGCCGCGGCGACCCCGTCCGACTTCGCGCCGCCCTGTCCGCCCGGGGCCTTCCATACCTTGTCGTTGCCGAAGGTCCAGTCCGCGTCGGCGGTGGCGGCCAGGTACCTGGTGAAGTTGTCGGTGGTACCCGAGGAGTCCGACCGGTGGACCGCGGTGATCGCCGACGACGGTAGCGTCGCGCTCGGGTTGTCAGCCTTGATCGTCGCGTCATCCCACGTTGTGACGGTCCCCGCGAAGATCTTCGCCAGCGTGGCCGGCTTGAGCTGGAGGTTCTTGACCCCGCCGAGGTTGTACGCGACCGCGATCGGGCCGATCACCGCCGGCAGGTTCAGCGCGGTACCGCCGGCGCACCGGGCGTCCGCCTTGGCCTGTTCGTCACCGGGCTTCAGGGCGGAGTCGGAGCCGGCGAAGTCGGCGGTGTTCGCGGTGAACGCCTGCACCCCGGCACCGGAGCCGGTGCCCTGGTAGTTGATCGATGCCCCGGGGCATGCCTGCTGGTATGCCTTCCGCCATTCGTCCATGGCGTTCTGCTGCGCGGTGGAGCCCTGGGCGGTGAGTGATCCGGTGGCACAACTGATAGTCGGCTTGGCGCTGCTGCTGCCGCCATCCGACGCGGTGTTACTCGTGTTGTCCGAGCCGCACGCGGCGAGCCCGAGTGTCGCGACCGCGACCGCAGCCACGATGCCGTGCCGCTTGAGCCTCACTGCTGTCCCTTCGACAATCCGTGTCAAGCCCGCACGGGCTGCGCCGGGTGCGAGTCATGGAGTTGATGTTGGTCATCAACTTCATGGAAGGCTATGAGGGTGAGGTTGCCGGCCCTCCGGCGTGGCATGAACGAGCGGTGAATAGCCGAGCCACCTCGGATGACGCGGGTCCGGCCGGTTGGTGGCTGACAGGTGAACGACCTCGCCGGATCCGGCCAGCCGGTGCAAAACGTCCGACCGGTCAGACCCGACGGCGGTAGGCGACGTCGGTGGCCCACCGCGCGAACCCGAGTTTCCGGTACAGCCGGACCGCGCCGGTGTTCGTCTCGTCCACGTACAACATGGCCTGGTCGAGCCCCCGGCCGCGGAGATGGCGCAGGCCGGCCAGGGTGAGGGCGGTGCCGAGACCGGTGCCGGTCGCGGCCGGCGCGACGCCCAGCACGTACACCTCGCCGATCGGCTCGTGCGGGTGCTGCGCCGGATCGCGCGGCGCGACCAGCCGGTCCGCGCCGTGCACCTTCGTCCAGTGGAATCCGAGCAGTTCCCGGTCGGCCGCGCGTTCGGCCAGCAGGAAACCGGCCGGGTCGAACCACGGCTCGGTCATCCGCAGGCGCAGGTCGGCCAGCGTCCAGCGGCCCTGGTCGGGGTGCCCGGCGAAGGCGGCGGCGTTCAGCGCCACCCAGGCCGCGTCGTCGGCGCCCGGCTCGAACGCGCGCAGCGTCACCCCGTCGGGCAGGACCGGTTCGGCCATCGGCGCGTACAGCGACCGGCGTAGCTGCCAGAGCACCCGCCACCGCTCGAAACCGAGCCCCATCGCCAGCGCGGTCGCCGACGGATGATCACCGTGGGCCCACAGCCGCAGCCGGCCCGGCGACCGCCCGGCCCGCTCGTCGGCCACCGCCATCGCCTCGGTCACCAGGGCCCGGCCGAGGCCGCGACGCCGGTGCAGCGGGTGCACCGCGAGTTCGGCCGCGGCCCCTTCGACCGGGTCGGTGGCGTCCACGTGCGCGTATCCGACGAGCCCGTCCCCGCCCCGGATCAGCAGGTGTACCGCCCGGGGGTCGCCGCCCTGGCGCAGATGCAGCACCACGTGCTCGGACAGGGGGTACACGCCGTCGGCGTCGCTGGCCGCCCGGGTGAGGGCGAGAACCTCCGCCACCTCGTCGGCGGTCAGCCGCTCGTTTCGCTCCACCCGTACCGGCGCCGCCACGGGCTCACCGTAGTGGTCGGTGGCGACGGTCACGCACCCGGATTGCGGGCGTACTCGGTGAATTCGTGGGCCATCGAATCCGGAAGCTGACGGCTGGGCGGCACGACGAACTTGTACCCCACCTGGCGTACGGTGCCGATCATCGACTCGTACTCCGAGCCGAGCTTGGCGCGCAGGCGCCGCACGTGCACGTCGACGGTGCGGGTACCGCCGAAGTAGTCGTACCCCCAGACCTCGCGCAGGAGCTGGTCGCGGGTGAAGACCCGGCCCGGGTGCTGGGCCAGGAACTTCAACAGCTCGAACTCCTTGTACGTGAGGTCGAGCGGCCGGCCCTTGAGCTTGGCGGCGTAGGTGTCCGGGTCGATGCTGAGCTCACCCGCCTTGACCAGCGAGCCGGTGCTGCCGGCGGTCGCCTGGGTGAGTCGCCCGACGGCCAGCCGCAGCCGCGCCTCCACCTCGGACGGGCCGGCGCTGGCCAGCAGCACGTCGTCGACGCCCCAGTCGGCGTGCACGGCGACCAGCCCGGACTCGGCCAGCACGGCCATCAGGGGCATGCCGAGGCCGGTCGCGCGGAGCATCCGGCAGGTGGCGCGGGCGTCGGCCAACTCGCTACGGGCGTCGACCAGAACGACATCGGGGCTGGGACCGCCCACGAGGGTACGGACGTCGCGCGGGGCGGTACGGACGGCGTGGGGCAGCAGGTCGAGCCCCGGCAGCACCGCCTGCCCGGTCGGGGCCGCGGTCAGCAGCAGTATCTCCACGTGGGCACCTCTGTCAGTGCGGCGCGTTGGGGGCGCGGGGCGAAATGATCATTAAGGCCTTCCCCGGCGTCGCTGACGGGCGATTCCTGGGTCGAGAATACCGGAGATCCGTCGCAAACCCAGTTGTGATCTGCACGGTCACCGGTGTGTGGCCGCCGGGGACCGCGGCGCCGCCGAAGAGGGGTTCGCCTGCAGGGCGCCGCTCTGGCACGATCGTGGCGTGCCCGTGCCCCCTCACGTCAACGACCCAGGCGACGACTGGTCGCGGGGTCCGGCGCGGCACGGGTTGTCCGACCACCCCGAGTACCGGGATTCGTCCGAGGACGGTACTTCCGCTCCGTACCCCGACGACGACCACACCGGCGGTGTGCTGGACGAGCCGACGGAGCTGACCCCACTGCTCCCGTCGGTCGCGGTCACACCGGTGGAGGCGGAAGCCGAGCTACCCCGGGTCCGGCCAATCGGGGTGGCCGGTACCGCAGCGGCACTGACGGCCGTCCTCGTGCTCGGTGCGGTGAGCGCGACGGTCCCGTACCCGCTGGTGATTTTCGGGGTTCAGGCCCTGTTCGTGATCGTCTGGACGACCGCGACCAGCCCGCCCGCGCCCTGGGTGGTCGCCGGGGTCGGCCTCGGCACGGCGGCCGCCGCCGATCTCGTGTCGAGCATCGCCGATCCCGCGTCGCTCGCCCCGCTGGCCTATGTAACGGCCGGTGCCTTCGCGCTCGGCATGGTCGGGCAGCTCACGCGGTTGGCCGGGCGGCTACGGGTGACCGAATCCCTCGGTGCCACGCTGGCCGTCGCGGTCGGCGTGGTCGCGTTCAGTACGGTGGTGGTGTTGGGCCGACAGCCCCGGGGTACCCCGTCGATCGTGGCCTGTCTGCTCGCCGCCGGTGTCGCCGTGACCGTGGCGCGCCTGGCCGACCTCGTGATCTCAGCGCCGTCGATCGCGCCCCGGGTTCCGCGCGGCGGTCGCGGCGTGCTGATCGGCGTGGCGGCGGGTACCGTCGTCGCGGCTCTGGTGGGGGCGTTCGCCGGGGACCTGAGCACCGGCCCGGCCGCCGTTGCCGGGTTGATCACCGCCTTCGTCGCGGTCCTGGTCGACCTGTCCGTCGGTTACCTGGAGGCCGGTCGCAGCCTGGCCGGCGAGGCACCGGCACCGCGTCCGGTCCGGTACGTTCAGGGGCCCCTCGCGGCCTTCGCGCTGGCCGCACCGGTGGCGTTCGCGACCAGCACGCTACTGCTCGTGACCTAGAAGTCGGCAACCGCCGATGCCCGGCGGTCCATTGAGGAGGATGGCGTGGCGAGACGCAGACGTCGGTGGCTGATCACGCTGATGGTGTTCGTGGTCGTGCTGGCGGGACTGTTCGTCGTGGCTGACCGGGTGGCGGTGAACGTGGCCGAGGAGCGGATGGCCGACCAGGCCGTCACCGAGATGGGCAACCGGGACATCACGTCGGCCAGCCGGCCGAAGGTCGTCATCGGCGGGTTCCCGTTCCTGACCCAGGTACTGGCCGGCCGGTACTCCAAGGTCACCATTGACGTCGATCACCCGAAGGACAGCAAGGTCACCCTCGACCGGCTGATCATCTCGGCCAACCGGGTGCACGCGCCGTTGAAGACGATCACCTCCCGACAGGGTCAGGTCACGTCCGACGCGGTGCGCGGAACCGCGACGATGAGCTGGGACGCGGTACGCACCCTCATCGACACCACCCAGCTGCGCTCAATCCCCAATCTCGATATCAGCAAGTTGACCATCGCGGTGAAGGACAACAAGGTCAACCTGTCCGCGCCGATCACGGTGCTCGGTCTCAGCATCACGCTGCAGGCGTCCGGCACCCTCGCGGTCGCCGCCGGCGAGGTCCGGCTGAACATCGAGGATGTGCGGTCGGTGTCCGACAACGGCACCACGACCGCGATCCCGAAGTCGCTGCTCGATCAGTACCGCCGCCAGTTCAACGTGCGCATCGCCGTGCCGCGGCTGCCGTACGCGCTCACGATCAACCGGGTGGAGACGTCCGCCAGCGGGGTGACACTGACCGCCACCGCCGCGAACGTGGTGCTAGCCGGTCAGTCCTGACCGCCCGGGCGCTCGAGCCCCGGCGAAGGCCGGGAATCGCCTGCTGGGCCAGTCTCGCCAGCCGGTCATCGCTGGGCTGGGTCCGGGCGCGATGCTAGGCTCGCCGACATGAGCACGCTGCTCACCAAAAGGCGCGCGGTCGACCTGTGCCGCGTGGCCGCCTGCCTCTGTCGCCCCGCCTGACGGCGGGCTTCTGCGCGTGCCCTTCAGCGCCCCATCACCGGCTGTGGTGCCGTCCGACGGCGGGTCAGCCGGGTGGCGGCCCCGGCCAGAGTCAACCGTGATCCGTTCCGGGTAGCCGTACGGCCTGTCGCGCAAGCTCACGATCCGCTGCGGTGACCCCTATCCGATTTCGTCATTCGAGGGAGCCCCAAAACATGAGTCGCGACTCCGTACTCGTCTCGGTCGACTGGGCCGAGAAAAACCTAGGCGCCGACGGGGTGGTGTTCGTCGAGGTCGACGAGGACACCACCGCGTATGACGGGGGCCACATCCCCGGCGCCGTGAAGATCGACTGGAAGACCGAACTGCAGGACCAGGTCCGCCGGGACTTCGTCAACAAGGAGCAGTTCGAGGCCCTGCTGTCGCGTAAGGGCATCGGCAACGGCGACACCGTCGTGCTGTACGGCGGCAACAACAACTGGTTCGCCGCCTACGCGTACTGGTACTTCAAGCTGTACGGCCACGACCAGGTCAAGCTGCTCGACGGCGGCCGCAAGAAGTGGGAACTCGACGGTCGCCCGTACTCCCGCGACGCGGTGGAGCGCCCGCCCACCAGCTACACCGCGACCGCTCAGGACTCCTCGATCCGGGCCTTCCGCGACGATGTGCTCGCCGCGATCGGCGGCTCCAACCTCATCGACGTGCGGTCGCCGGACGAGTACGCCGGGCGGCTGCTCGCCCCGGCACACCTGCCCCAGGAACAGGCGCAGCGACCGGGTCACATCCCGACCGCGCTGAGCGTGCCGTGGAGCAAGGCCGCCAACGAGGACGGCACCTTCAAGTCCGACGACGAGCTGCGCAAGCTCTACACCGAGGCGGGCATCGACGACGCCAAGCCCACCATCGCGTACTGCCGGATCGGCGAGCGGTCCTCGCACACCTGGTTCGCGCTGCACGAGCTGCTCGGGCACACCGACGTGCGTAACTACGACGGGTCATGGACCGAGTACGGTTCGCTCGTCGGCGTTCCGGTGGCCATCGGCGATCAGCCCGGCACGGTCTGAGAGGGGACGGCATGAGTAACGACGGTTGCGGTGCACCGCCGCAGGACGCCGCGATACCGGCCAGCGTGGACGTGGAGAAGGAGACCGTGATCACCGGTGTCGTGCGGGCCGGCGACGCCCCGGTGGCCGGGGCGTACGTACGGTTGCTGGACGCCAGCGGCGAATTCACCGCCGAGGTGGTCACCTCGCCGGCCGGGCAGTTCCGGTTCTTCGCCGCCCCCGGTACGTGGACGCTGCGGGCGCTGTCGCGCGCCGGGAACGGCGATGCGACCGTGGCGGTAGATCGAGGGGAAAATCAGGTTGCGGTCTTCGTGGAGGTCTGATTAAACTGGGCAACGGATCCTCCCCAGGATCATTGAGAAGCCCACCTCTGACGAGGGGTGGGCTTCTCCCTTTCCCGGCCTACTTGTCCGGGCTCCGGGCTCCGGGCTCCGGGCTCCGGGCAGGTACCGCGGCTGTGCCGGTGCCGCGTCTGCCGGGGTTGCCTGCCAGGATGACCGGCGTGACGACCGACCCCCCGCCCGTACGCGGTCGCCGGCGTTGGCTCGGCGTCGCGACCGCTGTCTGGGCCATTGTGCTGATCGTCCTGGCCGGTCATGCGGTCCGCCACGGCCGGCCGACGGTCCGGGCCCAGACCACGATCGCCGACGCCCTGCCGACGGTGGACCGGGCGGTCGCCGAGGTCGCCGACGTGGCGGCCGGGGCGGGGGCGGTGGCCGAGGTCGGCGGCTACCGGGAGGTGGACCGGTCCTGCACGATCACGTTGGCCAGGGACGGCGCGCGGTACGAGCGGGCCGTCGTGCTGTACGTGCCGGCCGGCCGCGAACCCGCGCTGCTCGATCGGATCAAAGCCGGCCTGCCCCCCCGTTACCGGCCGGAACTGGATCGGTCCGGTGACGACAAGCTGACCGCGGACGCCGGCAACTTCGTCGCGGTGCGGGGCTCGATCGTCGGCGCCGGGCAGGTGCGCGTCGCCGCCGATACCGGCTGCCGGCCGGTATCCGGCCCGGTCGCCGAGGCGTCCGTGGAGCCCGGGGCAACAGCGTCGCCCGGTGCGCCCACGTCGCCCGGTGCGCCCACGTCGCCGTCAGCGACGGCGACGGCGAGCCAGACGGTCGTCCGGGGGGTGCTGACGACCCTCGGCGTCACGCGGCCGTCCTGGCGGATCCACCGCGTGCCGTGCCCGACCGGTGGGTCGGTCTCGACCCTGGAGGCCGACGGCCCGCCCGGCAGCGCGCCCGCGTCGCTGCCCGACCGGCTGGCCGGACTGGCGCCGACGGCCGTGCTCGCCCGCGTCGACCGGTACGTGTACCGCAGCGGCCCGATCGGCGTGGTCGCCCGCACGCATGACACCGCGGTCACCGTCACCGCGACCACCGGCTGCCGGTAGCGCCCGGTCAGTAGACGAGTGCCTGCGCGGTGTCGGCCAGGCTCTCCTCGACGAACACTGCGGCGCCGGCGATCCGTACGCCGTCGATGACGTCCGCGGCGCCGATGCCGCGGCGCGCCGCGCACTGCGTGCAGACCGTCACCCGCCCACCGGCCAGGACCGCCGCGAGCAGGTCGACCAGCGGCGCCGAGTGCGGCAGCTCGAATTCGGCGGCCCGGCCGGGTAGGGCGAGCCAGGTCGCCTCGCCGGTGAGCCACAGCGAGGTGGGTACCCCGGCCGTCAGCGCGGTCGCGGCGACCGTGAATGCCTGCGCGCAGCGCTCGGGTGCGTCCGCCCCGGCGGTGGCCTTGACGACGAGAGTACGAGCCATGCCGGCAGCATAGGATCAGCCCGTGACTGTCGTGTCCGACCGGGTGGCAGGATAGCCGCGCGTGGTCACCGAAATAGGATTCATCAGCCTGCTGGTCGCCGGCTTCGGCGCGCTCGCCGGTGGGCTCGGCTATCTCGCGGTGCGGGTTTCGAGGGGGCGCTGGTGAGAGCGGGCAGTGACCACAGCGGGCCCGGCAGGCGCGAACGGATGGGGAAGCGGTGAACGAGGACACTCCGGCCGGTCCGGTGTGGATGGGTCACACGGCGGTCGACCCGTACCCGTTCGAGGAGACACACGATCTGCGTACCGGTCCCGACCTGCATCCGGCCCTGCTCGGGCTGTTGCCGTTCGTCGGCGTGTGGCGCGGTCGCGGCCAGGGCGGGTACCCGACGCTGGAGGGTGACTTCGAGTACGCCCAACAGGTCCGGTTCAGCCACGACGGCCGGCCGTTTCTGGCGTACGAGTCGCGGGCCTGGATCGTGGCGCCGGACGGCACGCCGGTGCGCCCCGCGGCCCGCGAGGTCGGCTGGTGGCGGCCGGTGCCGGGCGGCGACGAGATCGAGGTGCTCCTCACCCACCCCACCGGCTTCCTCGAGCTGTACCTGGGCACCGTCGACGGGACCAGGGTCGAGATGGCCACCGACGCCGTGGTCCGGACGGCCGGGGCCAAGGAGGTCCGCTCGGGTCACCGGCTGTACGGCATCGTGGACGGTGCGCTGCTCTACGCGTACGACATGGCGGCGGTGGGCCAACCGCCGACGCCGCACCTGTCCGCCCGCCTGGAGCGCGTCGCCGGCTGACGGACGCAGGTAGCCCGCCCCTACGGTGTTGGCGGTCGGGCCGGCGGCCCTGGCGGCGGCGCTAGGATCTGAGCCGTGTCTTCCACGCTCAGCGGCCCGGATGCGGTCAGCGGCCCGGGTGACGTCCGCGAGACGTCGCTCGCCGACCTGCTGCGCTCGCGTGGCCTGCGGCTGACGCCGCAGCGGGAACTCGTGCTGGGCGCGGTCTACGCCCTCGGCCACTCCACGCCCGAGCAGGTGCACGGCGCGGTCGCGCGGACCGCGAGCGGGGTCAACATCACCACCGTGTACCGGACGCTGGAGCTGCTCGAAGAGCTGGGCCTGGTGACACACACCCACCTGTCGCACGGCGCACCGACCTACCACGCCGCCGGGCATGCTCAACACGTACATCTGGTGTGCCGGGGCTGTGGCGGTGTCGAGGAGGCGCCGCCGGCGATCCTCGACGGGCTCGTCGCCGCCCTCGCCACCGACCGGGGTTTCCTGGTCGACGTCGGTCATGTGGCACTGTTCGGTACCTGCGGCCACTGTGCCGACCGTCGCGGACCCGAAGCGGACACCCTGTGATCACCGCTGCCGGCGCGGTCGAAGTGGCCGCGATCGAGCCGGGCAGTCCCGACACCGGTGTCGTCGCGCACTACGGCGATCCGATGCGTGAGCAGCGTCTCCTCGCTACCGGCGTGGGGCTCGTCGACCGGTCACACCGCGGGGTGGTGGCCGTCTCCGGCGCGGACCGGCTGGAGTGGCTGCACAACATGACCACCCAGTACTTGCTCGGGCTGCCCCCGATGACCGGTACCGAACTGCTCGTGCTCTCCCCGCACGGACATGTCGAGCAGCACGCGGTGGTGGCCGAGGACGGCGCCACCACCTGGCTCGACGTCGAGCCCGGACAGGCCGGTCCGCTGCTGGAGTTCCTGACCCGGATGCGGTTCATGAGCCGGGTCGAACCCGTCGACGCGAGCGCCGACTTCGCGATGCTGTCCCTGGTCGGCCCGCACACCGACGAGGCGCTGATCGCCCTCGGCGTCGGCCCGCTGCTGCTGCCGGACACGGTGGACGTGCCGGGTCCGAAGTTCGCCACCGGATCGGTCCCGCCGCGCCCCACCGTGCGGTACTCCATCGGCGCGCTGCCCGACTTCGGCGGCTGGGCGCGGCGCATGCCGTACGGGGCCGACCTGCTGGTCCGCCGCGGTACCGAGGTCAACCTGGTGGCGGCGGCCGGGGTGGCGCTGGCCGGGCTGTGGGCATTCGAGGCGGTGCGGGTCGCCGCCCGGCGCCCACGTTTCGGCTTCGAGACCGATCACCGCACGCTCCCGTCCGAGGTCGGCTGGACCGCCGCGGCGGTACACCTGGAGAAGGGCTGCTACCGCGGTCAGGAGACGGTCGCCCGGGTCCACCACCTCGGCCGGCCCCCGCGCCGCCTGGTCCTGCTGCACCTCGACGGGGTCAGCAGCGAGGACCTGCCGCCGCACGGTACGCCGGTGACCACGGTGGACGGTCGGGAGGTCGGCGTCGTCGGCACCGCCGTCCGCCACTTCGAGCTCGGCATGATCGTGCAGGCCGTGCTGCGCCGCAACGTCACGCCGGACACGCCGCTGCGCATCGCCGACTCGGCCGCCGCCCTCGACGAATGAGCCCGACGGAGGTGGTCGTCTGCCACCGGCCGGCGGGCGTCGGGCCGCCGCTGTGCGACGATTTCTGCCGTGAGCGCGCAGACGTTGATCACGGTGGCGCCGACCGGGGCCGAGTCGGCCAAGGCCGAGGTACCGGCGTTGCCGGTGAGCCTGGCCGAGTTGGTGGCGACCGCGAAGGAGTGCGAGGCGGCCGGGGCGGCCGTGGTCCACGTCCACGTCCGCGACGACGAGGCGCGGCCCACGCTGGACCTCGGCCGGCTGCGCGACACGGTGGGCGCGCTGCGCACCGAGACCGGCCTCATCGTCCAGCTCTCCACCGGCGGCGCGGTCACCGATCCCGAGCCCGACCGGCTCCGGGTCCTGGACGCGGCCCCGGAGATGGCCTCCTGCACGATGGGTACGGTCAATTTCGGTACCGAGGTCTTCCTCAACCGCTGGGATTTCATCGTCACGCTGCACGAGTCGATGCGTGACCGGGGCATCGTCCCCGAGTACGAAATATTTGATCTCGGCCAGCTGACCAGCCTGCGTCGGCTGCTGGACCGGCACGGCCTGCCGGCGGGTGGTCACGTCCACGTCGACTTCGTGCTGGGCGTTCCGGGTGGCGCACCGGCCACCGCGGACGCCGTGGTCGCCTTCACCCACGCCCTGCGCGACCTGCCGTCGGAGACCACCTTCGCGGCCACCGGCATCGGCCGCGGCACGATCGCGGTCCTGCTGGCGGCGCTGTCGGTCGGTGGTCACCTGCGGGTCGGCATGGAGGACACGGTCACGTTCGCGGCGGGTCAGCCGGTGACCGGCAACGCTCAACTGGTGATCCGCGCCGCCGAGTTCGCCCGGCTGGCGCAGCGGCCGCCGATGATGCCCGACGACGCCCGCGCGATGCTCGGCATCCATGCGTGAGCGCGGGTGGTACGGCTCACGCTAACTGTAGCTAGCGTTTCGCTTGCAGGAGCAAGCACCCCGGCGTACGTTCGTAGGCGTGACACCGCCACGTGACCTACCACGCGACATCGGCGGGTTCATCCGGGACCTGCGCCGCAACGCGCAGATATCGCTGCGACAACTCGCCGAGCAGGCGGGGGTCAGCAATCCCTACCTCAGCCAGATCGAGCGTGGTCTGCGCAAGCCCAGCGCCGAGGTGCTCGCTCAGCTCGCACACGCGCTGCGGGTGTCCACCCCGGCGATGTACCTGCGGGCAGGCCTGCTCGACTCCCGAGACGGGCAGGGAGTGCTGGCCGCCATCGCCGGCGATCCCGATCTGACCATCGCCCAGAAACAGTCCCTGACCCAGATCTACGAGACATTCCGCCGCGAGAATTCGCGCGCCGAGGCCGATGCCGCCGCGGCGGGCGGCGCTGCTGATGCCACCAAGGCCGCCACCGGCGCAACCGAAGACACCGAGGAGAAAAAGACATGAGTACCAACACTGAAACACGCAAGATTCCCAACCCGTTGTACGCCGCGGCCGGTGCCGGTGATCTGGCCTATCAGGAGCTGCGCAAGTTGCCCGAACGGGTCGCCGAGCTGCGGGAGCGGGTCTCCGAGCTGCGTCCGGCGGTGACCGACGTGACCGAGAAGGTGTCGGAGCGCAACCTGCGCACCGAGCTGGACAAGCTGCGGGCCACCGCCCGCCGCAACGCTCGGGTCGTCGTGACCGGTGCCCAGGAGGCACAGAAGCAGGCCGCCGCCGTCTACACCGAACTGGTCGCGCGCGGTGAGCGGATCGTCGCCAGCGCCCGTACCGAGCAGGCCAAGGCCCAGCTCGCCACGGCGAAGGTCGAGATCAGGGCCGCCGAGAAGGTCGAGGCCAAGGCCGACGCCGAGGCGCTGATCGACAAGCACGCCGCCAACAACCAGGCGCCGCTGCCGTCCGTTGCGGACAAGGCAACGAAGCGCACCCGTGGCCCGGCGGCCAAGTAGCACCGATTCATCATCCGACAAGATCGGGGCGGTCCCCCGGGTAAGGCGTTCGCACGCCACCGGGGGACCGCGTTTAAGCTCACCCCATGGCTATCGCCGCGCCGCACGTGTACGAGCAGATCATCCTCGGGGTGAACTGGCTGCTGTTCGTGCTCGCCCTGCTGATCGAGGTCGCGGCGTTCGGGCACTGTCTCCTCCAGCGACCGGACGCGTTCCCGGCCATCAACACACTGCCGAAGGGTGCCTGGCTAGCCATGATCGGCGGTTCCGTGCTGTGGACGCTGATCTTCCGTACCGCCCTGGGCATCCTCGGGCTGGTGGCGATCACCATCGCGGCCGTCTACCTGCTGGACGTGCGACCAGCGCTGCGAGATGCCATCGATGGGCGCGGATCCTGGTAGTGGACTTCCGTTGGCCACCGCCGCCGGATGGCCGTCCCGACCGGTACCGGCCGCCCGTCAACCGGGGGCCGCAGACCGGTCGACCCACCATCCCGGCCCCGCCGACCGAGCTGGTCGCCACCCCCCACGGCGTCGAGCTGGAGTGCCTCGCGACCGGCTCGGGCCGGCCGGTGACCGTACTCGCGCACGGGCTGGCCGGTGGCATCGTCGATACCCGCCCCCTCGGCAGCGGGCTGCGCGGACGGCGGATCTTCTTCCATTTCCGCGGCCACGGTCGGTCGGCCGCCCCATCGGGCCGTTGGACCTACCTCGACCTGGCACGTGACCTCCGGGCGATCGCCGATCTGTACGGCGCGACCCGCGCGCTCGGGGTGAGCCTGGGTGCCGGTGCGCTCTGCCGGCTGCTCGCCGACAATCCCAGCCGGTTCGAGCGGGCGGTCTTCCTCCTGCCCGCGGCGCTGGATTCGCCCCGGCCGAAGGCCGCCGGGCAGCGGCTGGCCGATGTGCTCGCCGCGTTGGAGACCGAGGACGCGGCTGAGGTGGCCGACGTCATCGCCCAGGAGGCGCCGCCCGCGCAGCGCAACACCCCGGCCGCGTGGTCCTACCTGCGACAGCGTTTGGAACAGCTGCTGCGCGACGGGCTCGCCACCGAGCTGACCGCGCTGACCGAGCAGGCGCCGGTGAGCGACCGGGCCGCACTCGGCGAGGTGACCGCACCGGCCCTGGTGCTCGCCTGTCGCGGTGACGACCTGCACCCGGTCGAGGTCGCCGAGCAGCTCGCGGCGGCACTGCCCAACGCCACCCTGCACGTGTACGAGCGGCCGGGCGTGCTGTGGACCGAACGCGCCGACCTTCGTGAGCGGATCGCCGGGTTCCTCAGCGGTTGACCCGACGCCGGGTACGCTGACCGGCCATGGGTGTGACGCATCACGGGCGGACGTACCGGCTTGACCTCGCCGACCCGACGCTGCGCGAGTGGACCTGCACCGTGCTGGCGGCCGACCCGGCCGAGGGGATCGTGCTCGACCGGTCCGCGTTCTACCCCGGCGGTGGGGGCCAACCAGCCGACCACGGCGTACTGCTGTGGCAGGGCGTTCAGACCCGCATCGTCGGTACCCGCAAGGGCGACGACCTGTACCTGCTCCCCGCCGAGGGCGACCCGGTTCCGCCGGTCGGTACCGAGGTGCGGGGCGCGGTCGCCGACGACCGACGGACGATGTTGATGCGTACCCACTCCGGCCTGCACGTCCTGTGCGGTGTGGTGTTCCGCGACTTCGGCGCCCTGGTCACCGGCGGCAACATGGAGCCCGCGGAGGCGCGGATGGACTTCAACCTGCCGGAGGTGCCGCCGGACTTCAAGGCGCGCCTGGAGGAGCTGGTCAACGCCGAGGTCGTGGCCGATCGGCAGGTGGTGACCAGGGTCCTGGACCGGGCTGACGCGTTGGCGTTACCGGACATCATCCGTACCCAGTCGAACCTGATCCCGGCCGACGAGGCGGAAATCCGCATCGTCGACATCGTCGGACTGGATGTGCAGGCCGACGGCGGGACACACGTCGCGTCCACGCGGCAGATCGGCGGCGTGTCCGTGGTCAAGGTGGAGAGCAAGGGCCGCGCCAACCGGCGCGTCCGGATCCGCCTGACCGACGGATCCGGGTGAGCGGCGCCGCCGGGCGCGCCTCGCGAGCCCGGCGGCGCCGGGGTTTTACTTGGCCCCACCGATGGTGCAGAGGGAGTCGACCTTCTTACCGTCGGTGTCCACCTTGGCCTGCAACGCGGCGTCGGGCACCGTACCCGTGTCGATGTCACCCAGCAGCGTCGCGTAGTCCGCCGAGAGTGTCGTCATGGCGTTGCGGACGTCGGCGTGGGTGGCCTTGCCGGCAGCCGAGTTGAGGCCGGCGACGGTGGCCTGCAGGCCCTCCTTCATGGTGTCCTGATTGCTGATCTTCGTCGCGTTGTCGAGGATGGCGGCCTTGCCGGTGATGCAGCCCGGATCGGCCAGCTTGGCGACCGTCTTGCCGGCGACGGCGATCGCCGCCGTGGCACCCGCCATCACCACCACCGAGATGACGATGCCGGCGATTGCCAACCCCCTGCCCTTCTGTCCGCGCCTGCCGGCAAGCACCAGGCCGATGATGCTGAGGACGAGGCCGATGGGTGCGGCCACGAAGGCGAGGATGATGCCGGCGATACTCAGACCGTTGGTCCCCGGATCCCGTTGCGGTGGCACACCGTGGCCGCCCGGAGGTTGCGGCTCGGTGCCGTACTGCGCGGGTGCGGGGTGCTCTTGACCGATCGACATTGCTATATGTTCCGTTCTGTCGTGAGGGGTCGGGGGGTGCGGGTGGACGATACGGGCCGGCCGGTGCTGGCGTGGTACCCGTTCATCGAACTGGAACTGAACAACGACCGAAACGGGGCGAATCTCGGCGGGCGGACGCCTCCACCACGGGCTACGCTGCCGCGGTGACCACTGCCCCGCCGCGCCGGAACGCACTGTCGGATTTCGCCACCGGTACCGGCATGTTGTTTCGGGGAACCGGTCTGGTCACCCGCAATCCGCGGCTGCTGCTGCTCGGGCTGGTCCCGGGGTTCATTTCATTCGTCGTCGTGGTGGCGGCGCTCGCCACCCTGCTGTATTTCGTCAATGACCTCGCGGCGGCGGTCACCGGGTTCGCCGATCACTGGAGCGCGGACCTGCGCCACGCCGTCCGCGTCCTCGCCGCGATCGGGATCGGGGCCGTGGCGGTCGTGACGGCGGTACTCACCTTCACCGCGTTGACCCTCACCATTGGAGACCCGTTCTACGAGGAGATCTCCAAGCGGGTCGACGAGTTGTCCGGCGGGGCGCCGGAGACCGGTGTGCCCTGGCATCGCGCCCTGGTGTGGAACCTGGCCGATTCGCTGCGGCTGCTGGTCCTGTCGGTCGCCACCAGCGTCGTACTGTTCGTCGTCGGGTTCATCCCGCTGGTGGGTCAGACCGTGGTACCGGTCCTCGGTGCCACGGTCGGCGGGTGGCTGCTCGCGGTGGAGATTTCCGGGGTCCCGTTCAACCGGCGCGGGATGCGCCTGCGGGACCGCCGCCGGCTGCTGCGCGCCAACCGGGCCATGTCGTTGGGCTTCGGGGTGCCGGTCTTCGTCGTCTTCCTGGTACCGTTCGCGGCCGTGCTGATCATGCCGGGCGCGGTCGCGGGTGCGACCCTGCTCACCCGGCGGGTGCTCGGCCAGCCCGGTGGCTGACCCGCGCACCGGCTCAGCCGGTACGCAGTGCCTGCAGAAGTGACCCGTCGCCGGCCACGTCGAGCACGTCGAACGGCACCCGGCCGTACAGGGCGAGTACCAGGTCACTGGCGGTACCGGTGGCCACCGCCCGCTCGTGGTGATCGTCGTCGTCCAGGACGGTATCGGTGTCGAGCAGGGCAACCCCCTGGCCGCGCAGCCGGACGTCCCAGGTCTCCTCGACGTCGGTGGCGCGCAGGGCGACCACCCCGTGCCGGTCGAGCGGCCCGCGCCGCTTGCCCGCCGGCAGCCAGGTGTCGAGCACCTCGGTCACGCCGTCGGCGGCGAGCTTTGCCTCGATCGGTTCGTTGAGGGCGACCGCCATCTGGGCGTCCCAACGGTGGATGGCCGTCTCATGGGCCATCCGCCGGTGCCAGAATTCGGCCTTCTTGGTCTGCGGTGCCCAGTTCCACGCCGGCAGGCCGGGATCGAGCCCGTCCAGGAGGGTGGCGACCGCGGCGTACCGCTCGTCGAACCAGGCCAGCGGGTCGACGTCGGACGGTACGTCGTCGGGCGTGACCCGTACCGGTGGGTCGGTGACTCCACGGCCGGCGTTGCGCGCGACCATGCCGTACACCCGGCCCAGATGCTGCACAAGGTCGCGAACCGTCCAGTCAGGACAGCTCGGTACCGGCGAGGCGAGTGCGCCCTCCTGGCTCACCGCCTCACGGAACGAGGCCGCCTCGGCGCGCAGCCCGGCGAGCCAGAACTCCTTGTTGCCATGCGGCTTGCTCATCGCGATCCTTTCCCCACCGTCACCCGCCGCGCCGGTGGGATAGCCGGTCGGCCTCCAGCCTAGGGTGAACCCCGTGCCAGAACGTACCCGTCCCGCCGCACTCGACACGTATACAACCCTCCGCCTGGGCGGCCCGGCCGAATACCTGACCGAGGCGACGAGTACGGAGGAGATTGTCGCCGCCCTGCGGACGGTCGACGGCACCGACCCCACCGGTGGCGCACTCGTGCTCGCCGGCGGCAGCAACGTGGTGGTTTCCGATGACGGTTTCGCCGGGCCGGTGGTGCTGCTGCGCAGCCGCGGATTCACCGTCAGACGCGATGGCGACCGGGCGAGCGTCCGGGTCGAGGCCGGCCAGGACTGGGACGAATTCGTCGCGTCGACGGTGGCGGCGGGGCTGGCGGGGCTGGAGTGCCTGGCGGGCATTCCGGGGTCGGCCGGTGCCACCCCGGTCCAGAACGTCGGCGCGTACGGCCAGGAGGTCGCGGAGACGATCACGGCGGTGCGGGTCTACGACCGGCGCGACGGCGACGTCGTGACCTTCGCCCCGGGCGAGTGTCATTTCGGGTACCGCACCAGCGTGTTCAAGCACAACCACCGCTTCGTGGTGCTCTCGGTCGACTTCTCCCTCACCGCCTCGCCGTGGTCGCGGCCCATCCGGTACGCGGAACTCGCGCGGGCCCTCGGCGTGGTGCCCGGGGAACGGGCCGAGTTGGCGCGGGTACGTGAGGCTGTCCTGGATCTTCGTCGGGGCAAGGGGATGGTGCTCGACGCGGCCGACCACGACACCTGGTCGGTGGGTTCGTTTTTCACCAATCCGGTGCTGTCGGGTGTCGGATTGGTGACCCTGCGTGAGCGAGCCGGCGGCCAGCCTCCGGCCTGGCCGGGCGACGACGGGTCGGTCAAGGTGAGCGCGGCGTGGCTGATCGAACGGGCCGGGTACCACCGTGGGTTCACCCATCCCGGTGCGCCCGGGGTGGCCATTTCCGGAAAGCACACGCTGGCCCTGACCAACCGGGGGAGCGGCACCACGACGGCGTTGTTGACGCTCGCGCGGGAGATCCGCGACGGGGTCGCCGACCGGTTCGGCGTCACCCTGCATCCGGAACCGGTGCTGGTGAACTGCGAGCTGTAGCGGGTCCGGTGGTCAGGGTCGATTCGGCCGGACGGCCGGCCAGGCGACGGTCAGTTCACCCAGACGCCAGCGGACCGCGCGGTCGGTGACCGGCCAGCCGGCCGCACGTACCGTGGCGACGCTGCGGCACCACCGCTGCCTCGGGCCGAAGGACGCGTACGGGGAACTGGCCCGCCAGGCCTCGGTCAGCGCGGACAACAGCGCGTGGATCGGTTCGCCCGGCACGTTGCGGTGGATCAGCGCCTTGGGTAGCCGCTCGGCGAGTGTCCGCGGTGAATCTAATGTGGACAGCCTGGCGGCGAGCGTGAGGCTGCGCGGTCCGTCGGCGTCGAGCGTCACCCAGGAGGCCAACCGGCCGAGCTCGTCGCAGGTACCCTCGAGCACCGCGCCGCCCGGCGCAATCCGTTGGCGCAGCGTCGACCAGGCATCGTCCACAGCGGACTCATCGTACTGTCGGAGCACATTCATGGCTCGGACCAGCACCGGCCGCAGGCCGGCCAGTTCGAAGCCGCCCCGCCGGAAATCCAGCCCCGGTGGGTGGGCGGCGGCCGCCGCGGCGGCGACCCGGGCCGGGTCGATCTCCAGCCCGACCACCCGGACGTCCGGGCGGACCGCGGCGAGGCGGCGGCGCAGCTCCACCGTGGTGACCGGGGCCGCGCCGTACCCGAGATCCACCACCAGCGGATCGTCGGCGACCCGCAGCAGACCGCCGAGCTGTACCGCGATCCAGTTGTCGACCCGCCGCAACCGGTTGGCGCGGGTGGTACCACGGGTGGCGACGCCCACCGGCCGGGCCATCGTCAGCCGACCCGGTGCACCTTGTGCTGCGCGGCCTGGGCCAGCGGGCGCACCACCATCCGGTCGATGTTGACGTGGTGGGGCAGGGTGGCGCTCCACCGCACACACTCGGC
>JAVHWE010000258.1:0-4726 GCA_032160285.1 Micromonosporaceae bacterium
TCGGCCACGACCGACGAGCGGTCGCCAGAGACGTCCGACGTCACGTCGGTTGTGTCGCTCAATGGATTCCTTCCCTCGATAGGCCGGGACTGCCCGAGTCGAGATCTGGTGGAACGGGCGATCCGCGGAAACACCCGCCGCGCGTGAGCGTCGCGGGAGTCGGTGCAGCCGTGCGGTAACCGGACCACCAAGTCCCGATAGACCTCCGCTGGGCTCTGACGATCCGTGGAGACTGCGGTTTGGCGGCCGAGGCTTGAGCTAGGAATGCCACGGATGATTGGGGTACGCCGTCCCGCTCGGAATCGCCGCGCTTGCAGCGGCTACATGCTCTAGAGCGTAGTCAACCAGCCCAACCTGCGGCAACAGGATCCCGCTCGGCGGGTCCAACGGTACCCGATTCCGATCCGATCGTCACGGTGGCCCCCGTCGTGTCGACGTCAACCGGCCAAACCTGCCACCCCTCCGGCCGGGGCGGCGCCCAGTCGACGGCCCCGAACGCCAGGATGCTCGGCCCGGCACCGCTGACCACCGCGGCCACCCCGGCCTCCCGCAGCTCTGCCAACAGGCTCGCGCTGGCCGGCGCGCCGGCCGCCCGGTACGGCTGGTGAAGTCGATCTTCGGTGGCCGAAAACAGCAGTTCTGGGGCCTTGGTCAGGGCGTGGACCAGGAGCGCCGAGCGGCCGGAGTTGAACGCGGCGTCGCCGTGCGGGACGGTCGCCGGCAAACACGCGCGGGCCACCTCGGTGAGCCCCCGTTCGGCCGGCACGAACACCACCGGATGCACGCCGTCCGCGAGCGCCCCACGTACCGCAGATGCGCCATCCGGCTCGGTCCAGGCGATGGTGAAGCCGCCGAGCAGGCAGGGCGCGACGTTGTCCGGGTGCCCCTCCAGCCGGGCCGCCAGGCGGAGCACCGCTTCGTCGGGCAGTCGCGCCGAACCACCGACGGTCAGCGCCCGCGCGGCCAGCACCCCGGCGACGATCGCCGCCGACGACGAGCCCAGCCCACGGGCCTGCGGAATCCGGTTGACGCAGCTCAGCTCCAAACCGGCCGGCCGCTCCCCCAACTCGTCGAACGCCGCCCACATCGAGCGGACCACCAGGTGGGTATCGTCGGTCGGCAGGTCACCGGCGCCCTCACCGGCCACGGCCACGGTGACGCCGGCCCGGGTGACCCGGACCGTCACCTGATCGTGGCGGGCCAGCGCCAACCCGAGCGCGTCGAAGCCCGGACCCAGGTTCGCGCTGGTCGCCGGGGCCCGCACCGACACCGGCCCGGTCAGGAACGCCATGCCGCCCATGCTAGGCACCCGGTACGACGGGATCCGCCGCGGGCGGCCCCCCGACGACCGGATCCGCCGCGGGCGGCTCCCCGACGACCGGATCCGCCGCGGGCATCGCCGCGCCCCGCCGCATGATCCGGCGGGTGAGCAGGCGCCACAGTACGGCGTAGGTCAGCGTGACACCGCCGCAACAGGCGATCAGCAGCCGGCTCGACACCCGGTCCACCAGGACACCGACGACCAGTTGGCTCACCGAGATCGCCACCGTCGTGATCATGATGTCGGTCGCGAACACCCGGCCGCGCAGCCCGTCCGGTACCTCGACCTGCAGCGCGTAGCTCGACAACGCCCAGTTCCCGCCGCCGGCCACATGGGCGAGCACCACGAATACCACGACCAGCCAGAACCACGGTGAGCCGGCGACGGCGAGGTAGGCCACACCGTAGGCGGCCATGGAGACCGCGATCCCAGGCAGCAGCCAGGACCGGCGGAGCAGGACCCGGCGCAGCAGCATCGGCCCGATCAGCGCGCCGAGTCCGCGGGCTCCGAACAGCGCCCCGGTACCGGCCGCGCCGACGCTGAACACCGACGCCGCCAATACCGGAAACGTCGCGAGTACCCCGTTGCCCACACCGACCGCCGACTTCACGGTGACCAGCGACGCGACCCGCGGCCGCGCCGCGATGTAGCGGAGCGCCTCCCGGATCGCGGTGACCGTGCCGGCCGCCGACGGCGCGCCGGCCGCCCGCATCGGCCGGCGGATCGGCCAGACCAGGACCGTCGCGGCGACCAGGCAGACCGCGGTGACGCCGAAGCAGACGTACGGGCCGGCCACCGCGGCGAGCAGCCCGCCCAGCGAGGCGGCGACGACCGCCATGGTGCCCCAGGCGGCGCTGCCGATCACGTTGGCCGCCGCCAGGTCCTCGGGGCCGACCAGGTTCGGCAACGCCGCCGACGCGGCCGGGGTGTAGAACGCCTTCGCCACGGCGATCGCGGCGACCGACACCAGCGCGAGCCACGCCGTCCCGGCCGACCGTACGAACAGCAGCGCCAGGGCGGCGAGCGCACCGGCCGACGTCGCGGTGAGCATGATCCGCCGCCGGTCGAGCCGGTCGGCGACGGTACCTGCATACGGCAGCAGCAGCGCCTGGATACCGGTGTCGACGGCGAGCACCATCCCGCCCCACGCCCCGCTGCCGGTGAGCCGGGGCAGCAGGACGAGCAGCGGGACCATCACGAACCAGTCGCCGCCGAACATGACCAGCTCAGCGCCGAACAGGTGGCGGAAGTCGCGGTTGCGAAACAGTACGGAACGCGATGACGGACTCAAGCCAGGCCGAGCTCCCGCGCCGCCGCCAGCACATCGGTGGCGATGGTGATCGGTGCCGGCGCGGTCGAGATCGCCCACTCCGGGTCCTTGAGACCGTGGCCGGTCACCGTGCAGACCACCGTCGACCCCTGCGGTACGAGGCCGGCGGCGGCCGACTGGAGCAGCCCGGCCACGCTCGCCGCGCTGGCCAACTCGACGAAGACCCCGACCTTACGGGCGAGCAGCCGGTACGCGCTGAGGATGTCCCGGTCGGTGACCGCGTGGATCAGCCCGCCGGACTCGTCACGGGCGTCGGTCGCCTTGGTCCACGACGCCGGATTGCCGATCCGGATCGCGGTCGCGATCGTGGACGGTTCTGCGACCACCTCGCCCCGGACGATCGGGGCCGCCCCGGACGCCTGGAAGCCGAACATCTTCGGCTTGCGGGTCGACTCACCGAGGCCGAAGGACTCGCGGTAGCCCATCCAGTACGCGGTGATGTTGCCCGCGTTGCCGACCGGCAGGCAATGGATGTGCGGGGCGTCGCCGAGCGCCTCGACGATCTCGAACGCGGCCGTCTTCTGCCCCTGGATCCGGTCCGGATTGACCGAGTTGACCAGGGCCACCGGGTAGTCGATGGACAGCTTCGACGCCACCGCCAGGCAGTCGTCGAAGTTGCCGGACACCTGGAGCAGCCGGGCCCCGTGTACCAGCGCCTGGGCCAGCTTGCCCAGCGCGATCTTGCCGGTCGGTACCAGGACGGCGCAGGTCAGGCCGGCGCGGGCGGCGTACGCTGCGGCGGACGCCGAGGTGTTGCCGGTCGACGCGCAGATGATCGCCTTCGCGCCCGACTCGACCGCCTTCGACACGGCCACCGTCATGCCGCGGTCCTTGAACGAACCGGTCGGGTTGGCGCCCTCGACCTTGAGGTACACCTCGCAGCCGGTACGCTCGGCCAGCTCCGCCGCCGGTACCAGCGGGGTGTTGCCCTCATACAGGGTCACCACCGGGGTGGCCGCCGACACCGGCAACCGGTCCGAGTACCGCTCGATCAGTCCACGCCACATGACCGCTACTCCCCTTCGACGCGAAGCACACTCGCGACCGACCGGACGATGTCCAGATCCCGCAGCGCGGCGACCGTCGCGGCGAGCGCCGCGTCCGGCGCCACGTGCGTGACGATCACCAGCACCGCCTCGTCGTTTCGGCCGGACTGGTTGACCGTCGCGATGCTGACCCCGTGCTCGGCGAACACGCCTGCCACAGTCGCCAACACGCCCGCCCGGTCCGCCACGTCGAGCCGGACGTGGTAGCGGGTGCTGACCTCGCCGATCGGACGGATACGCAGGTCAGCGTAGACCGACTCGCTCGCGGCCCGTACCCCGGCAAGCCGGTTGCGAGCCACCGCGACGACATCTCCGAGGACCGCGCTGGCGCTCGGTGCGCCACCCGCGCCCGGCCCGTAGAACATCAGCTGACCCGCGGCCACCGCCTCCACAAACACCGCGTTGAACGCGCCGCCGACGGCGGCCAGCGGATGGGTACGCGGGATCATCGCCGGGTGCACCCGCACCGACACGGCGTCGCCGATCCGCTCGGCCAGGCACAGCAGCTTGATTGTGCAGCCCATCGCCTTGGCGCTGGCCACGTCGGCGGCACTGACCTCGGTGATGCCGTCGCGGTACACGTCCGCGGCGCGTACCCGGGTGTGGAACGCCAGCGAGGCGAGGATCGCGGCCTTGGCCGCCGCGTCGAAACCCTCGATGTCGGCGGTCGGGTCGTCCTCGGCGTACCCGAGGGCGGTCGCCTCGTTGAGCGCCTCGGTGAACCCGACGCCGGTGGCGTCCATCGACGAGAGGACGAAGTTGGTGGTGCCGTTGACGATGCCGATGATCCGGGTGATCCGGTCGCCGTGCAGCGACTCCCGCAGCGGCCGCAGCAGCGGGATCGCACCGGCCACGGCCGCCTCGTAGTACAGGTCGGCGCCGCCGTCCGCGGCGGCCTGGTGCAGGGTCGGCCCGTCGTCGGCGAGCAGCGCCTTGTTGGCGGTGACCACGCTGCGGCCCCGGCGCAGGGCCTCGACCAGCCACGTCCGGGCGGGTTCGATACCGCCGACGACCTCGATCACCATGTCG